>NZ_NCWQ01000043.1:0-34401 GCF_002156885.1 Flavobacterium sp. AJR
GGATCAAGAACAAAACCTGGGGAGGAATGTCAAAATAAAATAAGAACTTTGTAATCTAAGAATTTGAGATGACTCCTATAGACCTTTTAAAATTTATGCTGCCTGATTTTTTAGTAGAACACTTTGAAATAGTTTCTAGCACTAACACAGAAGAAGTACTACACCTTTATTTCGAAGAGAGCGCCAAGCCTCCACAAGAGTTTAATATGTTTGAATTGGTCTCCAAAGGCTTTTTAGACGAAGTTACTATTCAGGATTTTCCCTTACGAGGTAAGTTTGTGTATTTACACATTAAAAGACGTCGTTGGACCAATAAAACCAATGGAGAAATTATAAAAAGAGATTGGGCATTAGTAGCCAAAGGAACTCGCATGACGCAGGAGTTTGCAGCTTTTTTAAAAGAAATTAATCGATAAAAGTGCTACCGATTGTCATACTATTGGAGGCTTCTTCGGAGTCAATGGAAAAAAACTTCAAAGACAATATAAAAAACATCTAAGCTCTTTTAGTACATGGACTCCGCGCGAACATGCGCACCAGTGGATTGTTTACCCCGAAAATATGGGTACTCATTTATCCATTGATGAAGTAGCTTTGTCTCAGGGTGAACTCTATACTATTGTGACCAACAAGAAATTCAAAGGCAAAAAAGGCTGCTTAGTGGCTATTGTTGCAGGAACCAAAGCTGATCAGGTCATAGAACACCTCTGTAAAATTGATTACAAAAAAAGATCTTGTGTAAAAGAAATAACACTTGATATGGCTAATTCCATGAAGTTAATATCAAAGAGAGCCTTTCCAAAAGCCATACAAGTAACCGATAGGTTCCATGTTCAAAAATTGGCATTGGAAGCATTACAAGAAATCAGAATCAAACATCGATGGGAAGCTATGGATTTTGAAAATCAATTAACATTACAGGCAAAAAAAGAAAATAAAACATATATCTCACAGCTTTTATCAAACGGAGATTCTGTAAAACAGCTATTAGCCAGAAGCAGGTATTTACTTTATAAATCTCGCGAAAAATGGACACAGAGCCAAAAAGAAAGAGCTCAAATGCTCTTTGATCTATATCCAGATATAAAAACAGCCTATAATCTAAATCAACAACTTCGAGGGATTTACAATAATCACAACGATAAACATATTGCTATGACCAAACTAGCGCATTGGTATAGAAATGTAGAGGAGTCAGGTTTTAAAAACTTCAATATTCTGCTCAATACCATAACTTTTAATTACCAGTCAATCTTAAACTATTTTGATAATAGAAGTACAAATGCTTCGGCTGAATCTTTTAATGCAAAAATAAAAGCATTTAGAAGCCAATTTAGAGGTGTAAGAAATATTGATTTCTTCTTGTTCAGATTATCTAATCTTTTTGCTTAATCCCCAACTTTTGAACATGATCCAATAAAAGTCCATTCGTCAAGTAGTTTTGGTACGAAGACAGAAGGATTCGAACCTTCGAACGTTCCGATTGGAAATCGGGATGCTCTATCCAACTGAGCTATACACTCATTTATTTCAAACAAAAAACCCGCTAAATTAGCGGGTTTTAGTGTGAAGGCAGAAGGATTCGAACCTTCGACCGCCTGCTTAGAAGGCAGGTGCTCTATCCAGCTGAGCTATGCCTCCATTTATTTTATGCTCTATCGTCGAGCTACGTCCTTGTATTTTAACAGAAAACCCGCTAATTTAGCGGGTTTTAGTGTGAAGGCAGAAGGATTCGAACCTTCGACCGCCTGCTTAGAAGGCAGGTGCTCTATCCAGCTGAGCTATGCCTCCATTTATTTTAAAACTAATGGAAAGTTTTAGTCGGGGTGGCAGGATTCGAACCTGCGGCCTCCTGCTCCCAAAGCAGGCGCGATAACCGAGCTACGCTACACCCCGAAGGCAAAATTTTAATCGCGGAGAGACAGGGACTCGAACCCTGGCACCGATCACTCGATGACAGTTTAGCAAACTGCTCCATTACCACTCTGGCACCTCTCCAACGCTCAAGAAACGTGTTCTGTTTTGCGGTTGCAAATCTAAGACATCATTCCGTATCTCACAAGTATTTCGGAGACTTTTTTCAATATTTTTTCATCTTTTTTCAAAAGCACTTCACTATCAAACAAATAGAATTATATAAATTTTACTAATAATTTAAAAACACAATCAAAACACACAAAATTTGAATTTGTTTAAATAAACATTAAATTTGCTTCATTAACTAAATCACACAGAAAATGAACAAAAGAGTTGTTATTGTTTCTGCCGTTAGAACCCCTATCGGAAGTTTCATGGGAGGATTATCTACAGTCTCAGCCCCAAAATTAGGTGCTGTCGCTATTAAAGGAGCTTTAGAGAGAATACAATTAGACCCAAATTTAGTTGATGAAGTATTCATGGGTAACGTAGTACAGGCAGGAGTTGGTCAGGCTCCAGCACGTCAGGCAGCTATATTTGCTGGATTATCTAATGAAGTAGCTTGTACGACTGTAAACAAAGTTTGTGCATCAGGAATGAAAGCAGTAATGTTAGGTGCTCAGGCAATTGCTTGTGGCGATGCCGAAATCGTAGTTGCTGGTGGAATGGAAAACATGAGTTTGATTCCACATTATGTACAAATGCGTAACGGAACTAAATTTGGTCCAACTACAATGGTTGACGGAATGCAAAAAGATGGTTTGACAGATGCTTACGATAACAACGCAATGGGAGTTTGCGCTGATTTATGTGCGTCTGAATATAACATCAGCCGTGAGGAACAAGATAATTTTGCTATTCAATCATACGAAAGAAGCGCAAAAGCTTGGGACGCAGGAAAATTTGATTCAGAAATCGTTCCTGTTGCCGTACCACAACGAAAAGGAGATCCGATAATCGTATCAAAAGACGAAGAATACACTAATGTTAAGTTAGACAAAATCCCTTCATTAAATGCAGTTTTTACCAAAGACGGAACTGTAACTGCTGCAAACGCTTCAACAATAAATGATGGTGCAGCTGCTGTAGTATTAATGTCAGAAGAAAAAGCAATTGCATTAGGTTTAAAACCGCTTGCTTACATAAAAGGCTATGCCGATGCTGCACAAGAACCAAAATGGTTTACAACAAGTCCGGCAAAAGCATTACCAAAAGCATTAGATAAAGCTGGGATTTCAATAAGCGATGTAGATTATTTCGAATTCAACGAAGCCTTTGCAGTTGTTGGATTAGCAAATTCAAAAATATTAGATCTAGATAACGATAAAGTAAACGTAAATGGTGGTGCCGTTTCATTAGGACATCCACTAGGTTGTTCAGGAGTTAGAATTATCGTAACTTTAATCAATGTTTTAGAACAAAACAATGCCAAAATTGGTGCTGCAGCTATTTGTAATGGTGGCGGTGGAGCTTCGGCAATTGTTATCGAAAGAGCATAAATAAATATCAATCAGGAGTTATTGCATAATAATAACTCCTGATTCTTAACTCATAAAACACCTTAAATGTTCGGAATTTGTAATCTAGCCATAGTGCCTGTTCGATTTGAACCAAGTGATAGAAGCGAAATCGTTACCCAAGTTTTATTTGGAGAACACTTTGAGATTCTGGAACAGCAAAATCAATGGTCTAAAATTAAAATCCAATTCGACGATTACGAAGGTTGGGTCGATTCCAAACAATACCAAATAATATCCGAGGCAAATTATAACTTACTATCTTCGGATGCACAAATACTAAATGCTGATTTAATCGACTATATCACATCACCAAATAATTTATTATTACCAATTCCGCTTGGTGCATCACTAACCTTTCTGAATAATAGCGAGATAAACACTTCAAATTTTGAATTTGAAGGCACAAAAACCAGCGGTATAAAACCTAAGAAAAGTTTAATAAACACCGCTTTTATGTACCAGAATGCACCATATCTTTGGGGAGGAAAAACTCCTTTTGGGATAGATTGCTCTGGTTTTACACAAATGGTTTACAAGTTAAACGGATATAAAATTAAACGCGATGCATCGCAACAAGCTTTAGAAGGAGCTCCTTTAAGTTTTATTGAAGAAAGCGAAGCAGGCGATTTAGCCTTTTTTGACAATGACGAAGGAAACATCACGCACGTAGGTATAATCATGGACAACAATTACATCATTCACGCCAGTGGAAAAGTACGAATTGACCGTTTAGACCATTTAGGAATTTACAATCCCGAAACAAACAGACACACTCATAAACTGCGTGTTATCAAAAAGATTATCTAATATTTCTTCCTTTACAAATCATAGCATTTCTTTTCTAATCGTAAACCGAAAATTCCATAATAACATGATTACCAAAGAAGAAATTTTAAGACAATTAGATTCCGAAGCAGAAAATTATGTCTTTCCAATGTTAGATAATGGATATTATTATCATGGAGATCAAAAACTTACTATTTTTAGAGATGACAAAAGATGGGCGATATTATTAGAAGTTTTAGCCTACAACAACCATCAAGATGACCTCGAAGGGATAACTACAATTGCAAACGTATTTGGAAATTGCTTAACTGGTTGTAATGACAACGATAATTTTAACCACTTTGCACATTATTCAAATATAGAAGCATTCATTTATGATGAAAACAATTATCCTTCAAAGCTAAATCCACTAGCTAAAACAATAAAAATTAGAGAAGTCGAAATCCCGATAACTTTTAGTAGAGAACATTATATTTCTAAAAATATCCATTTTGAATATAAAGATAAAATTGCTCCATGGGAACTTATGCGTGCTCTTATCCCTGAATATTCAGATTTATTTTGGCTGAACAGAATAGATATTTCAAATAAAATCCCCGTTGATTTACCAATTTTCATGACTCTCAATAATTGGCACCATCCTGATCTTGCAAATAATAAAAAACCAAGCGACACCGAAACTTTTACTCAATTGGCCGATGCAATTTTTACAGGAGACAAAACTTTGTATAATACAAAAGAGACAAACAACACACATTGGACAAACTGGCCTGAGGGTGGAGCTTTATAAACAAACCCAATAATAAAAAAACTTCAATCAAAACAATTAGAATGTCAAATGCACCAGAAATAATCGCAGAAATTGATAATTTTTTAGATAAGTATTCACTGAAGAAAAACACATTAACATCTCAGGATTTAATTAATTATATCGAAGAGAAATGGCATCAGGCTGACGATGAAAAATACAACATCCATCAGGGAAATATTTTTATCGGCAGGATGATTAATGAATATATAAGATTACAAGACTATAATAATATGCAAAGGTGGCTGGATATGATGAATCTTCATTCCCTATCTCAAAAACACCCAGATTATATAAACGATTATTATAATGGCGAATGTTGTTTAGAATGCGGAAACGAAGAAAAAGCATTAGAATACCTTCATTTATCCTATAAAGAAAACCCAGAATATCTATTTACCAGAGCACCATTTTGTTTTGAGTTTTTCAATAAACATCTTGAAAACCCTAAAGAACTTCCAGAAAAAGAACAAGATGATGAAATCTATTACAACACTATCAATCTAAAAGATTGGCAGTTATTTTTTAATGAAGACGAAGAAACACTAGATTACGCTATATTAGACGAGGATTCAGATGAAATTGAAGAACATACTACAGAACACAATAACGGAATAGAATATTTACAAAACAATCAGACTAGAATTCTAGAAAGCATCCTTTCTGAGCTTTTAAGTAAATACCCCGAATTACAAGAAATCTATGATTATCCAGAGGATGAGAAACAAGATTTTATGCCAGATATATCTCAAATAAAAGATTTCGCAGATTTATTATCCCCATCTACTTTTTATATAACATCCGTATTTAAAGATGATATTCCATACATTGGTTATATGTTTTCTTGCTCTTGGGATCAGGAACACGGATTGGGCGTAATGACACATAAAGACAAAATAATAGAAATAGGCGGTGCAGACACAGCATTCTCAACTTGGTCAGCAGAAGAAGATTTAAAGAAAAACTAAGAAATCTTTTTTAATCCTTATAAATCTATCTACCTCTTTGCGAAAGGGACGCAGATTAAACAGATTCGCTAAGGCGAAAACACGGATTAAAACTGATTTTCTCCCATACCGAAACTTCAGAATTATCATTGTTTTAAAAAATCCGTTTTAATCAGCGTCTTTACTTTTTGCAAATCCGTGTCATCTGCGTTCCTTTATAGACAATTTAATTAAGACGTATCACTTTTCTAAATTCCGAAGGACTATTCCCTCTTTGTTTTTTAAAGAATTTATTAAAGTGGCTTTCATCCGTAAAACCAAATTCATACGCAATTTCGTTAATGCGTTTATCACTAAACTGCAAGCGATGCTCTATGAGTTTCGTTTTATAATTACTTATATATTGCTGCATGGTTTCATTGGCATGTTTCTTAAAATAACGTCCTAAATAGGTATTCGAAATCCCAAAATACTCACTTAGCGATTCCGCTTTTATTCTTTCAGGATAGTAAATATTATTCTGAATATATTGCAAAATATCCATTGCTTTAGCCTCACACCCAATATTTACCTGCTCCGGCAAATATTTCGCAATATTTCTGGCAACAATAATAATTAAAGTGTTCACCAATTGCTGAATCAACTCCTTGTTATAAACATCTTTATCCTGATGTTCACGACAAATAGCTTCAATCATCACTTTTACCAAACATTTATCGGCATCATTTTTCAAAATACAACCAGGCTGATGATTGGCATTTTGCAATATATATTCCAAACGCTGAATATTCTCATTCTGTAAACTAGAATTTTTCAAATAAATATCATTGAATCTCAAAAAGAAAAACTTCGTTTTAGTCTCAATCGTAAAATTATGACAATCCTCAGGAGTTAGTAAAAACATATGTCCAGCATCGTATTCAAAAATATTTTTGTTGATACATTGCGAACCCGTTCCTTCTAAAATATAAACCAATTCAAAGAAATTATGACGGTCTCCAACATCAGGATATTCATCCAGAGTTTCAAAAGAAACCGTAAAAGGTTCGTATAAATTTTCTTTCTTCATAATACCGCTTAATTAATTGAGTTTGCAAATATACCTAAAAAACACAAATATATACAAGTTAACAGTCTCAAAAACAGTATAATTTTGCCAAACAAATTTTAAGCATCAAAATACAACATCATGGAATATAGAAAATTAGGCAATACAGAACTCGAATTATCAGCAATTACATACGGCGCATTTGCCATTGGCGGTACAATGTGGGGCGGAAACGAAAAGAAAGATTCAATAGCATCAATACACGCCTCAATCGATAATGGAGTAACAACATTAGACACCGCTCCATTCTACGGATTTGGATTAAGCGAAGAAATGATTGGCGAAGCCCTAAAAACACAAGACAGAACAAAAGTACAACTACTAACTAAATTTGGACTAGTTTGGGACGGAAGCAACAACGGAAAAGGAGAATTCTTTTTTGATGCCGAAGACAACGGAAAAAAAATTCCCGTATATAAATACGCTTCCAAAAATAACATTATAAAAGAAGTCGAAGAAAGCTTAAAACGCCTTCAGACCGATTATATCGATTTATTACAAATACACTGGCCAGACGCAACAACCCCCATTAGCGAAACCATGGAAGCCATGGAACTATTAATCCAACAAGGAAAAATAAGAGCTGCCGGAGTTAGTAATTATAGTACAGCTCAAATTAAAGAAGCACAGAAAACAATACAATTAGCATCAAATCAAGTATCATACAGCATGCTTAATCGCAGTATCGAAACCGATTTGATTCCGCTAACAGTTGCTGAAAACATTGGTATTATAGCTTACAGCCCAATGGAAAGAGGATTACTTACTGGAAAATATTTTACCGATAGTAAACTAAAAGACAACGACCATCGTAATGGATATTTTAACCAATTCGACCTCGTAAAAGTAAAAACACTAGTCGAAGAACTAAGCTCATTAGCCAATGCCAAAAATGCAACATTAGCACAATTAGTTTTACGTTGGACAACATTACAAAAAGGAATTACAATAGTTTTAGCAGGTGCTCGAAATGCCGAACAAGCAATTTCTAACGCAAAAGCAATGGATTTCGATTTATCAGCATCAGAACTTGATTTTATTAATCAGGCAATTTCAAAAACAAAATAAAAAAAATTTGGGTGTGACCCCGCACTCTCGAAACCTCGAAAGCGGGGTCGGGTCATCCGCTAAATCTTTTATTTTTTTAAAGAAAAAAAATAAAAGGATACCGCTGCTCCCCCTCACACAAAACCAATAATGCAATTAGAAGATTAAAAAATGAAAAAAATATTTATTATTAACGGCGGACAAAATTTTGCTCATTCAGGAGGAAGATTTAATCAAACCGTTACCGATTGGACAATCGAATACCTAAAAAGTAAAAACTACGAAATAAAAACAACCGATATAAAACAAGAATTCGATCTGGATCAAGAAGTTGAAAAATTCGTTTGGGCAGATGTCGTAATTTATCACACACCCGTTTGGTGGTTTCAGGTACCAAATGGTTTCAAAAAATACATCGACGACGTATTTACAGCAGGACACAATAAAGGAATTTACAAAAGTGACGGTAGAACCAGAACAAATCCAGACATTAATTACGGAACTGGCGGACTTTTACACGGACGTAAATATATGCTAACCACAAGTTGGAATGCTCCCGCAGCAGCATTTACACTTCCCGGAGAATTCTTCGAACAAACATCTGTAGATGATGGAGTAATGTTTGGTTTTCATAAAATGAATAAATTTGTAGGAATGCAAAAATTAGATGGATTCCATTTTCATGATGTCGAAAAAGGCGCTACTGCAGAAAATATTGGTATCTTTAGGCAGGAATATACTACACATTTAGAACAACTTTTTAAAACTATATAATCATGATTTCAATTACAGCCATTATTAAAAGTAAAAAAGAAAATACAGAACAAGTAAAAACCTTGGTTGAAAATCTGGTAAATCAAACCCGAAAAGAAGACGCTTGTGTGCGTTACGATTTACATAACGCCGAAAATGTTTTTATCATTTGGGAAGAATGGAAAGACCAATCAGATCTTGACATACACGACAATCAACCTTTCTTACTAGAGTTCATTACAAAAAGCGAAAATTTACTTTCAGCACCAATTCAAGTTTACAAAACAGTGCAAATACTATAATCAAGAAGATGAGAGCACTTTTTATAAATACTTACGAATCTGAATTTGTAAGTACAGATATTGAAAAACCAACTCCTAAAAAAGGAGAAGTATTGGTTAAAATACACGCAAGCGGCGTAAACCCAATCGATAACAAAATCAGAATCGGAGTTTCTCCCTATGCTTCACCAGTATTACCAGCTATTTTAGGTACAGACCTTGCGGGAGTAATCGAAGCAATTGGCGAAGGTGTAACCCAATTTAAAGTTGGCGATGAAGTTTACGGACTAGCAGGAGGCGTTTTAGGACTTCAAGGAACTCTAGCAGAATACACCGCTGTCGATGCTGATTTATTAGCCATAAAACCAAAAAATCTAAGCATGAAAGAAGCTGCCGGAATTCCGCTAGTCGTACTTACAGCTTGGGAAGGTTTAATCGACAGAGCAAAAGTAAAAAAAGGAGACAAAGTCCTTGTACATGCAGGAGCTGGAGGAGTTGGACACATTGTGGTACAACTTGCCAAAACTCTAGGTGCAGACGTTTATGCAACAGTTTCTAAACAAAAAGAAGACATTGTAAAATCGTACGGAGCAACTCCTATTGATTATAAAACCACTCAAGTCGAGGATTATGTAAACCAATACACAGACGGAAAAGGTTTTGATATTATATATGATACCGTTGGTGGTCAATCTCTTGACGATTCGTTTAAGGCCATTCGTCATTATGGTCAAATTAGCAGCTGTTATGCTTTTGGAACACATAGCCTTGCAACAAGTTCGCTACGTTCAGCAAGTCTTCATGGTGTTTTTGTATTACATCCAGCAATCAGTGGTGAAGGAAGAAAACACCACAGCGATATCCTGACAGAAGCTGCAAAATTATTCGAAGAAGGAAAATTAAAACCTCTTATTGATCCTCGAAAATTCACTTTAGATAATGCCATCGAATCCCATAAAGCAGTGAGCGATGGTTCTTCTACTGGACGAATTGTTGTAGATATCGTTTAATTTTTTGCTACTAATTTTACAAGTTTACACGAATATATTCTTACTCTCGATGCTTAAAAATTCATATAAACTTGTAAAATTCGCGGCAAACTTTTTTAGATTATTTAATTCCTCCAAAAGCACCAAAGCACATATTCTTGTGTAAGATTTCGACACTCCTAAAACCTACCTTTTTCATTAAATCCAACTGGTAATTCATCGATCGGGGCGAATCTTCTTTGGCAACATAATCTAATACGTTTTTACGATATTCTTTTCCTCCTAAACCTTCTAGGTAATCACCATATCTTTCCCAAGTATATTCATTTAGCAACTCCGTATCTTGGGTAATTAAATCCGAAATCATAAAACATCCACCAGGTTTTAATAGTTTAAATATCTTAGTAAATGTAGTTTCCCAATCCTGATCATCACGTAAATGATGCAAAACTGCTCCAGCCAAAATAATATCATAATGATTCTCCTGCAATTCGACTTCGCGAATATCGCCTTGCTTCACCTCTACCCATCCGTCAGTTTCATCAGATATCCTTTCATAAGCTTTATCCAACATCGGTTTACTCAAATCAACCAAAGTGCAATTTAAATCCGGAACTTTTGAAAGCATCATCAACGTATAATTTCCTGCACCACAACCAATATCCAAGATATTTTTTGCATTAGGAACAATTCTCTTAGAAGCTTCTGTTATAAGTTCCAACGAAATTTTCGCATCAATTGTAGATAATTGACCTGTATCTAAATTTGAAAATCGCTCGACATCATTATCAAAACGTTCCCTAATTTCTGCAGTAGTTGATTTTTCCATAGTTTTTGTTTTAGGTTTTCACGCAAATTTGACAGATTAAGCAGATAATCGTAGATATTAAAATCTTTTTAATCTGGAGTGGCTAAAAAAATAATCCGCTCAATCTACCAAATCTGCGTGAAACATTTTTTTTCAAAAGTCTTCTTTTGATATATACTTCAAAAATACTTGTTTCATAATTCATCAATGCACACCAAATTTATAAAACTACGTCATCTAAAATATTTTTTGGCTCAAGCCAAAGAATTAAATCCTATTATAATTCCCCAGAACATCACTTTATTTGGTATAAATATCAAGAAATTATAAAGTCAAAATACGAAACACAAGCAAGATTATTTACCCAAATAAAATTACTGAAGCTATAAAACATTATGCATATCGCTAACTTTTAAATACCTTAGCAGAAAATAATATTACCCCATAAAAAATAAACAAAATGGCTGAGCAATCTTCAATTCAGTGTCCAAATTGCGGAACAACAATCGATGTAAACGATATCCTAAAACATCAATTGGAAGATAGCATCCGTAAAGAATTTCAGCAAAAAGCTACAGCACAGTCAAAAGAACTGGAGCTTAAAAACGAGCAATTCGAAAAAGCTAAAGCAGAATTTGAAGCCAAGAAAAAGCAAGAAAACGAACTTTTTACAGAACGCTTAGACCGAGAAAAAAAGATTGCTGAAAAAGAAATCACCGAAAAACTAAAAACAAAGCTAAACGAAGAAAACAAAGACCGTTTGCTTTCGATGGAAAAAGAACTTTCGGAAAAATCAGAAAAATTACGCGAACTAAATAAAATGGAAGGCGAGATTGCTAAACTTCAGCGTGAAAAACTGGAAATAAAAGAAGCAATCGAAGCTGAATCTCAAAAACAACTCAACGCAACTTTAGTTTTGGAACGCGATAAAATTCGCAAGCAAGAAGAAGAAAAAAACGAGTTAAAAATAAAAGAATACCAAAAACAATCCGACGACCAAAAGAAGCTTATCGAAGAAATGAAACGCAAGCAGGAACAAGGTTCTATGCAATTGCAAGGAGAAGTAATGGAATTAGCAATTGAAGAATGGCTAGCTTCTAATTTTCCTTTAGACAGTATCGACGAAGTTAAAAAAGGAGCCAATGGAGCCGATTGTTTGCAAATAGTAAATACACGCGAATTACAAAATTGTGGTTCTATATATTACGAAAGTAAGCGTACAAAAGCCTTTCAACCCGCTTGGATTGAAAAATTTAAAAACGACATTCGAGATAAAAAAGCCAATATTGGAGTTCTTGTTACCGAAGTAATGCCAACCGGAATGGACCGTATGGGAATGCGCGACGGAATCTGGATTTGTACTTATGATGAATTTAAAGGATTAAGCGCTGTTTTGCGTCAATCCCTAATACAAGTGAGTCAAGCAGTACAAGCACAGGAAAACAAAGGCGATAAAATGGCTATGTTATACGATTTCTTAACCAGCAACGAATTCCGTTTACAAATAGAAGGTATTGTAGAAGGATTTACACAAATGCAAAGCGATTTAGATTCTGAAAAAAGAGCCATGCAACGTATCTGGAAACAACGCGAGAAACAAATAGAAAAAGTAGTTAATAATACCCTGGGAATGTACGGTTCTATACGTGGTATCGCCGGAAACGCAGTCCAAACTGTAAGAGCATTAGAATTGGACTTTGTAGATGATCAAACGGAAGAATTAGAGTAAACTCTAAGGTTCAAAGATGCAAAGGTACTAAGGTTCTAAGCTACTGAGATAAAAGAGCTTCAGAGTCGTAAAGAAACAAAGGCTCTGGGGAATTACTTCAAGTCGACCTGACGTAGAAAAGACCGCACTAGTAACTCAATATCGTTTGGTTAACTGTTTGCGAAACTCTTTATTCACGTGACAAGACTATGAAAAATCCCATTGAGTATTTACTCTATTTTATATATAAATGAATTCATAACATAGTTAAAAAAGACAAGCCACATAATTATGTAGCTTGTCTTTTTTAATCTCAGTACCTTAGTGCCTCTGAACCTTTGAACCTTCCTTAATCAATTTTTCTGAAAACTAAAAGCAACCCAGACGGATTAGACAATGATAATCTATTATTGGCTACAGTATAAGTTGTAGTACTTTGAAGCGCTTGCAAAAACTCATCTTCTTTATTATTACCACTACACGCCATTAACGTTGAAGCTACATTTGTAAAACGCAATAAATCTTTCTCATAAAAGATACTTCCGTTAACCTGATTGCATCCTGCAAAGCCTAAAAATCTATTCTCTGCACTATAAATTTCAATTCTAGGTAGTTCACTTTGAAAATCAGCTACAGCAACTTTTTTTCCATTTAATTGTTCCAAAACCCAGATGTCATGTAAGCGATAATCAGTAATATATCTTCCGCAACCTTCGATATTTTTTACGCTACCATCGCTATTATTTGTGATTTCGATTTTAACATTATAAGGCGATTTATCTCCCGACATTGTATCAGTACAATCCATTTGCTGAATCGTAATACTCATACTACCTGTTTTAGTATTAAAACGATACAACTTAACATTTGCATCCATCGCTTTAATAGGCTCTATATAAGGAGAACTAACTTCCTCTAATCCTTCAAT
The DNA here is from genome assembly GCF_002156885.1 of Flavobacterium sp. AJR. Lineage (NCBI taxonomy): Bacteria > Pseudomonadati > Bacteroidota > Flavobacteriia > Flavobacteriales > Flavobacteriaceae > Flavobacterium > Flavobacterium sp. AJR. The sequence continues at coordinate 13,601 of NZ_NCWQ01000043.1, forward strand.
CAACGAGGTAAACGCAATTTTTTCTTTACCTATTTTTAAGCCCCAAAAAGGTTCGTTTCCAGTAGCCTTAAAAAACGTAGAACCATCATATTCGTCTGCATTATTTGTATTCATAGATGCGGGGTTTTCTTCCTTTGGTTGTGTTAAAGGTTTTGGCTTTACTGTCGTTTTACAACTGAATGACAAAATTGCGACCGAGACTAATAGTAAAAGTTTTTTCATATGTGTAATTTTAAATTAACATCCTAAATTTAAAGATGTTAACTTCTTTAATAAATAAAATAGATTTTTAGCTAATTTACAATAAAAAAATAAGTGCAACAATCAGCTGTGATAAAGCGCAAACTCATTTGTACTACCGCTAGTACGATTCCTATTGACTTTTAGATTATTTATATATCTTAAATTATGTATCTTTGGTTGTATATATCTCCTTATAAATGACAACACCTTTTCAAAAAGCAAGCGAATGGATTGATGCCGAAAATGCTCAGGATCCAAATCATGAAACCGATAATAACATGACATATCCTAAAGAGTTACTTTACTCTAACAGGATGTATACAAAATTGATGGAGTTTCATCCAGAAGCTTCAGAAGAGGTACAAATTGCTTCTAAAGCGCAACATATTTGCAGATGGAAAGTTGCCCGCGAATCTTATCCAATGGATCGTGTGGGATATTTAAAATGGAGAGAAGATTTAAAAAAGTTTCACGCTAAAACAACTGCTGTAATTTTAGAAAAAGCAGGTTATAATTCAGAATTTATAGCTCGTGTTTCTTTTTTAATCGAAAAAAAATTACTTAAAAAAGATGCTGAAACCCAATTGTTAGAAGATGTAATTTGTCTCGTATTTTTAGAATATTATCTTGATCCGTTTGTGCATAAACACGATGAAGAAAAGCTAAAAAACATTATAAAAAAAACTTGGGATAAAATGTCTGATAAAGGACATCAGGAAGCCTTAAAAATAAACTACAGCAAAGAAAATCTTGAATTAATTAAAGCTTCTTTAGGCTTATAATTTATCATTTTCCTACCGTACAATTTTACTTTTAAATTAATATCATCTCAAAAAATTAAGAATTACGTATATTAGCATAATAATCTAGCAGAATATACGTAAATCCTAATTTGTAAATTAAGTAAAATGGCAGATATCATTCGCGTTGTTCTGGCAGATGACCATGTATTTGTAAGGGATGGCATTAAATCATTATTAAAAAACGAATCTAATATTGAGGTTGTTGGGGAAGCAGCAGATGGCTTAGAAGCCCTGGAAATTGTTATAGACAAACAACCCGATTTACTTATAGTAGATATTAGAATGCCACACTTAAATGGCATCGAAGTAGTAGAAAAACTTAGAGATCAGAATCAATCTGTTAAAATAATCATATTAACAATGCATGAATCTGAAGAATATGTTTTAAAATCTATTAAGGCAGGTGCAGATGGTTATTTATTAAAAGGCTCCAGTAAAGAAGAATTTTTAAAAGCGTTACATACTGTCGCTATGGGCGGTAAATACTTTAGCGGTGATGTATCGGCAATATTAATCAAACAGTTACTTGATAACAATTTCAATGTTGATTTAAGACAATCTTCGGGTGAAGAAACAATGATTACCAGAAGAGAGAGAGAAATTCTTAAACTATTATTAACTGGAAAAGGAAACAAAGAAATTGCAGAAACGCTGAATATTAGCAAAAGAACTGCTGAAGTTCATCGGTTTAATTTAATGAAAAAACTCAAAGTAAAAAACCTAATGGAGCTATCTAATAAGGCTTCAGAATATTCTTTGATCTAGATTAAAACATCTCAATTCCTACAACTTCAGGAAACAAGTATTTATACTTACTATTAAAATGCATTAATTGCTTTTTATCTAAATACGGTATAAGTATCTATCAAGATTAAATTCCTTTATTACATCATAATTATTGTTTTTTCTACAATAATTAACTTCGCTCCTATTATATCCTACCCTACTTAAAACAAATACAACTGTTTGAAAATCTTACAGTTACAAATAAATATTATATCTTTATTAATAACTTTTGCCCTAGTTCTTCGATTTATTGTTTTCGCAACCTACTTAATAAAAATGCATCTAACTATAATAAAATACTAAGTTAAGAAGCATCTTGCAAAATAATAAATAACAATAATTTACCATAAATTTAGATTGTATGACTTTTATCACATAAAAAGACCTTTTTATCCTTTAATTTTACACTGTATATAAATAACTTAGTTATGAAGAAATTTAAAATTATCGCTTTATTAATATTAGGAAGCATAAGCGTTGATATGCAAGCACAGGAGTTTGACGCAAATTTACAGCTTAGACCTCGCTATGAGTATAGAAACGGATATAAAACTCTTATCCCATATGGTCAGGAAGCAACATCTTTTGTTTCTCAACGTACAAGATTAAATTTAAACTTTGCGCAAGACCAGCTAAAAGTTAAATTAACACTACAGAATGTTAGAACATGGGGAGATGTGGGAACAACTACAACGAAAGATGTAAATGGTGTAGCCCTTTTTGAAGCATGGGCACAATATGATATAAGTGAAAAATGGAGCGCAAGAGCGGGACGTCAAGTACTTTCATACGATAACCAACGTATTATGGGAGAAATCGACTGGTTACAACAAGGACAAAGTCACGATGCCTTAATGGTTTCGTTTCATCCTAAAAACCATCAGCTTGATATGGGATTAGCCTATAACTCTGACGCCGAAAACAACTTTCAAACTCCATACACAGTAGGTAACTATAAAACAATGCAATATGCATGGTATCATACTAATGTAGACAAATTAGGAGTTAGTCTATTAGTTTTGAATACTGGTTATGAGTATATGAATAATGATGTCGACAAAAAACTACTAATTGATTACAAACAAACTTTTGGAACTTATCTGACTTACAAAACAAAAAAAATTGATGGTAATTTAAGTCTCTACGGTCAAACCGGAAAAAGTGCAGACAAACAAGTAAGCTCCTGGGATGGAGCTGTAAACTTTGCATACAGTATAACAGATTCATTTAAGGCTGGTATTGGTTACGAATATCTATCAGGAAAAGATACAAATGACGGAAGTACAGTTATCAAATCATTTAATCCTATTTTTGGTACCAATCATGCTTTCAACGGGTATATGGATTATTTTTATGTTGGAGGAGGTCATCAAAACAGCGTTGGTTTACAAGATGCTTCTTTAAAATTCAATTACAATGTAAAAAAATGGCAATTTGCATTAATGCCACACGTATTCTTATCTGCTGCTGATGTAGTTGTGGATAACAAAAAAATGAACTCCTACTTAGGAACTGAGGTCGACTTTACAGCTGGATTCAATTTCAAAAAAGATATCACACTTACAGGAGGTTATTCTCAGATGTTTGGTACTAAAACTTTAGAAGTTTTAAAAGCTCCTGGATATGCGGGACATACCAATAACTGGGCTTGGTTAATGATCTCCGTAAATCCAAGAATTTTTACTTACAAAAAATAGAATTCTTTTGTAAAAGCATTCATTTTAAACTCAGCTTTATAATTTCCCTTTTGCACAAAGCAAAGGGGATTTTTTTTGCAGATAATGTGTAAAATAATCCAAAAGCGTATGATTGAGGAAAAACTTAACATTGCCGTACATTTATATTGATTATATTTACTTAACTGAAAGTTAACAATTTAGACACATCCTTAACCTTTCATCATTACTAACTTCAAAAGTTTTCAATTATAAAGCCAATATCATATGGAAAAAAAAGCGACAGAAGGTATTACTCAAAATACTGATTTACCCAAAACAGATGACGTTCAACCAATTGTAGAAGACAAAAAACCAGTAGCAACACCAGTAGCAAAAACACCAGCCAGAAAAGCTCCTGTTAGAAAAACAACCACAGCTAAACCTGTTGTTAAAACACAAACTAATGCAACTACAACACCAGTAAAAGTTGCACCAAAACCACCTGTAAAAAAAGCAACACCAGCAAAACCTGTTGTTAAAGCACAAACTACAGATACAACTCCTGCACCAGTAAAAACACCTCAAACTATTCCCGCTAAAAAAATAGCTACTCCAGTTGTAAAAACTGTAGAAAAAACAATAGTAGAGAAACCTGTTGTAGCACCAAAAGAGAAAAAAGGCACAGCACCAAGTACAGGTAATTTAGTTGATGCAATAGGAGAAATTATTAAAGAAAAATCAAAAGATAAAAAGAAGAAAAAGATGAAAGACAAGGATAAGGACAAAGAGAAAGAAAAAAAGAAATTAGCTAAGAAAAAAGAAAAAGCTAAGAAGGATAAAAAGAAAGAAAAAGCTAAAAAAGCAAAACTTAAAGCAAAAGCCAAAAAGAAAGAAAAAACTAAGAAAGCTAAAGAAAAAGCTAAGGCGAAAAAAATAGCTAAAAAGAAGGCAAAAAAATCGAAATCGAAATCGAAAAAGAAGAAATAATTAAAATAGGGTTTAACTTTAAAAAGTTGAGCCCTATTTTTGTTTGGAGATGCTAAGACTTTGCTTATTCTGCATGTAGATCAATCTGTTAACCTTCTAACCTTTGTCAAAGTTTTGAACTTTGACAAAGGTGTTTTGCGTAAATTAGTCTAATCACTTTGTAAAAATTCCAAGCACAAATAACATATTATAAACATTGCCAACGGTTTCAACCGTTGGAGCATAATGCATTATCACAATCCGTATCACACGGTTGAAACCGTGAGCTATGACAATATGATAGAATTTAAAAAATGAAAGGAATTATAACCCTGACTTAAACTCAAAACTTTAGTAACTCAGAACCTTTGTCCTTTTGAGCCTCAAAAACCTCTGAACCTCTGCTCCTTTTTCTCTCCAATCTTGTCACCCTGAGGAACGAAGGGTCTCCACAAGAAACTAACACAAACTTATCCTAAATTGTCGAGCCACTCGCGGAGATTCTTCCTACGTCAGAAAGACAAATTTGGGCTTGCATTATAAATAAACCAATATTGCGTAGACGTACTGCGATGCGTCTCTACAAAAAACCTTTGCATCTTTGCATCTTTGAACCTCTGAACCTTTGTCCCTCAAAAACCTTTGAACCTCTGAGCCTCAAAACCTCTGAACCTCAAAAAAAAACTACCCCCCAATAGCAATCATACTACGATTGTCCTGGTTTAAACTTGGGTTGTTCAATTCCTTTATTGTAGTCATTCCTGCTCTTACTTTTTTCTTAGTATCAATGGCCGCAGAAATCAAATCGGTAATCGTTTCTCCATTCCTAAAAGGAGTTAATAAATCCGTTTCGGCATTAGAGAACAAACAGTTTTTTATTTTACCATTTGCCGTAAGGCGGATTCTATTGCAACTATCACAAAACGGATTTGTAACCGAACTGATAATTCCGAAACTTCCTTGATAATCTTTTATTTTGAAAGTTCTGGCTGTGAAGTTTTTTTCATCCTCTAACTTTTCAATTTCAGATGGATTATAATGATTGGAAAGAGTCTCTAAAATTTGTTTTTGGGAAACCATTTTGCTTTTATCCCATGCATTTCCTGCAAAAGGCATAAACTCTATAAACCGAATTGATAAAGGTAAAAACTTCGTTAATTTGATAAAATCGATAACCTCATCATCATTAAATCCTTTTATCAGAACGACATTTACTTTTACATTAAAATCATTGTTTAAAAGTAAATGTAAGTTGTCAATTACTTTCTCAAACTGATTACGAAGCGTTATAGAATTAAATTTTGAAGCAATTAAAGTATCCAGACTCAAATTAATGTCCCGAACATTAAATTGCTTTAAAACGTCTAAATGTCGGTCTATCAAAATACCGTTGGTAGTAAGAGATAGTTTAATATTAAAAGTGGCTAATTTTGAAATAATTTCAGGAAAATCCTTTCTTAAAAGTGGTTCCCCTCCTGTTAATCGGATTTTGTCAACACCGTTTTGTACAAATGTTTGTGCGATAGCAAATACCTCATCGGCAGTCATTAACTCATTTTTCGGAGTTAATATAATTCCATCGGCAGGCATGCAATAGGTACAACGCAAATTGCATTTCTCAATAAGAGAAATACGCAAATAGTTGTGCTTACGCCCAAAATCATCGGTTAAAACTGTGTTATTTGGCATCATGATTATTGCCTTTTAAAATATGAAATACATGTAAAACATGCGGAAAAATAGCGTCCATAGATTCTCTGGCTCCATTAGTTGATCCTGGCAAAGCCAAAACCAAAGTCTTCCCTAAAGTTCCTGCGACTGTGCGTGATAACATGGCATACGGCATACGTTGTTGCCCATAGTTACGAACTGCTTCTTCAATTCCTGGAATACGACTTTCTAATAATGGCGCTAGTGCTTCGGGAGTTACATCACGTGGTGACAAGCCTGTTCCTCCTGTAAAAATCACTAACTGATTCTCTTTTGCGTAAGCTTTAGTTCTTTCCTGAATAATATCAACTTCATCAGGAATAATCTCGTAATGTGCCGTTTCTACGCCACATGCTTCAAGTTTTTCTACAATGATTTTACCTGAACGGTCTTCTTTATCGCCTGCAAAAATAGAATCAGAACATACAAAAACTGCCGCTTTTATAGTTGCTGGAAAACGGTTCTTAAATGACGATTTTCCTCCTTCTTTATTAATTAATTTTATTGTCGAAATCTCAATCTCTTTATCAATCGGTTTAAGCATATCATACATTGTAAGCGCCACAATCGACGCTCCGTGCATTGCTTCGACCTCTACTCCTGTTTTGTAAACTGTTTTAACTCTAAATATAATTTCGATAGTTAAACCTTCAATTTTATATTCTACAGCCGTAAACTCGATTGGAATAGGATGACAATCCGGAATGGATAAATGGGTGTTTTTTACAGCAAATAATCCTGCTGTTTTTGCCATTTCCATAACATTCCCTTTTGGTACTAAATTATTAACAACTGCATCTATAGTCGCTTGTTGACTCACTTTTACAATTGCTGTTGCTGTTGCTGAACGTAATGTATTTATTTTATGGGTAATATCAACCATTTTCTAGGTATTTTGCTTCCAGGTGAAAGTATCGTTTTCAAATAATTCTTTGCCAAAAATAGGCACATCGGTTTTTATCCAATTTACAATAGCTTCTGTAGCTTCATAAACTTGTTTGCGCCTTGTAGCCGAAACAAAAACAAATAAACAAATCTCACCTGCTTTTACTACACCCAAACTATGATAAATATGCATACATGTTAAATCATATTTGGCAAACGCTTTTTCTCTAATTGCATGCAAAGCTTCATTCGCCATATCAGTATAAGCCGAATAATCAATAGCTACTACAGTATTCTCATGAATTACATCGGCACGAACCTGCCCTAAAAAAATATTATGCGCACCAATAGTATGTTTCGATTGATGTTTCGCAATAGATTCAGCGATAAACTCAGAAGAAATTGGTCCTTCTACAAATACATTTTTACTCATTATTTTTTATTTTTATTTGCCACGAATTATTTTTTAAAAAACTTTTTGCCACTGATTACACAGATTCTCACAGATTTTTTTAGATCCTTTTAATCTGTGACTAAGAAATTAACCGCAAAGTTCGCAAAGCTTAAAAACTTAGAATCTCAGAGCCTTAGAGCCTTTTTTTTAAACCTTTGAACCTTTGTTCCTTTTAAAAAACCTTTGAACCTTCTTTCAATAATTGATTCAGTGCCAAAGCTCCTCCGATAATACTTTTTACATTTTTGAACTGATTCTTACTAAGCAATTCAACTGCCATTTTACTTCTTATACCTGATTGACAGAAAACATAAATAGTTTGATTTTTATTCAGTTTCTCCATTTCATCTTCTAAATTCAATAACGGAATCTGAACTCTATTTTTGAGATTAATTTCTGGAAGTTCTCCTAAATTTCTAACATCTAAAAAAAGTATCTCTTCAAAATCTATTTGATTCAAAACTGTTTCGACAGTAATTTCTTCTGCTTGATTTTTGATTACTTTATATTTTGCTTCAAAAGTAAATTTATCGATAACTAAGTTTTCCTTTTTCTCAAAGTCATACTTTTGCTGTTCATTATTCAATAAATTATAAACCAGTATTTTACCGCTCAGCACTTCGCCTATTCCTAAAATCATTTTTATGACTTCATTTGCTTGTAGCATTCCGATAATCCCTACCGAAATTCCAATTACTCCTGCATCATTACAATTTAAAGATTGACTATTTTCATCTGAATATAAACAACGATACGTAGGTCCGTTTTTATAATTAAAGACTGAAACTTGCCCTTCAAATCTATAAATAGAACCATAAACTAATGGTTTATTTACAACGCAACAGGCATCGTTTATAAGATATTTTGTTGATAGATTATCTGTCGCATCAACTATTATATCATAATGCTTAAATAAATCGAGTGCATTTTCTCCCGAAAGCCTTTCGGATATAGCATTTATTTTAACTGTTGGATTTAATTCGGTCGCCATGCGTTTTGCCTCTAGCACTTTACTATTTCCAACTGCATCATTTTTATAAATAACCTGACGATGCAAATTACTCAACTCGATTACATCATCATCTACAATTCCTATTTCTCCAACTCCCGCAGCAGCCAAATAAGGCAATATAGCCGATGCTAAACCACCTGCACCAATTATCAATACTTTGGCTTTAAATAATTTTTGCTGACCAATTTCTCCCACTTCAGGAAGTATAATTTGTCGATTATAACGTGATGCTGACATATTAAATGTATTTATCCACCTGCAAAAGGTGGTAATAAAGCAATAATATCATTGCTTTTTAATTCATAAACAGTTGTTTTGGGAACTATCTTCTGATTGATTGCTATACTAAACGAGAGTGTATTTAACTGATATTTTTTATCTAAATCGTTTAATAATTGGTCCAATGACAAATTCCCCAAAGGAATTTTTTCTGTTGGGCAATTTGTTTTTTCTGCGACAGCACCAAAATATTTAACCTCTATCATGGCTTTAAATTTAAATTCTGATAAATAAACTCATCTTCTAAGTATTCTTCAAAGTAGGAGTTTAGTTCTAATATATTTCTTACTACTTCACCAATAACTATTATTGCTGGCGAAGTTATTTCTTTATCTTTAACCTGTTGAACAATTGTACTAATCGTTCCTGTTACTTTCTTTTGATTCTCTTTTGTTCCGTTTTGAATAACCGTAATAGGCAAATCATCCGTTCTGTTTTTTTGATATAAAGCAATTATTTCACCTAGCTTATGCATTCCCATAAGGATAACAACCGTTGCAGCCGATTGTGATGCTAAATTTATATCTTTTGATAATTTATGATCTGCAGTTGTTCCTGTAATAACCCAAAAACTTTCGGCTATTTCTCTTTGTGTCAAACTAATTCCGTTTGTAGCAGGAACTCCTAAAGCCGATGAAATTCCGGGAACAACAGCTGTTTCCAAATTAAACTTTTGAGCATATTCTATTTCTTCAATCCCACGCCCAAATACAAAAGAATCTCCTCCTTTTAACCTAACTACATGACCATAACGATTTGCCATCGATACAATTAATTCATTTATCTGATCCTGACTATACGCATGGCATCCCAAACGTTTCCCTACAAAAACAATTTCTGCATTTGTAGCATATTTTAATAATTCTTCGTTTACCAAAGCATCATACAAAACTACATCGGCATTTTGTAATGCTTTTATCGCTTTTATCGTAATTAACTCTACATCGCCTGGCCCTGCTCCAACAACGGTTAACTTAGGTCTTAATGATATTTTCATAACATCGAATTTAAATTGGCATTAAGATCATTTAATTCGTCTGGCGAATTTATATTCGTAAAATTAAGACTTTGACTTTCGTCGAAAGTTATAATTTGATGTGGCACTTTGGCTATCAGATTCATTAATTTTAAATCTCCTTGGGCAATTGCTTCTTTAATAATTGGAAGATTTTTTTTAGCATAAATCCCAATCAAAGGATGCATCCGACTCTCTGATGATAAAACAGTAATCGCTGCTTCTTCATCATGTTTTTCGATTAACTCAGATAATAATTCGGTAGATATTAAAGGAATATCACAACTCAAAATCATGCTAAATTCACTTTCTGAATGATACAAAGCAGTATAAATTCCTCCCAACGGACCTTTGTCAATTTTGATATCACTTATTTTATTATACTCCAAATAGTCATAATCATTTCCATTTGTAACCAAGAATATGTTATTTGTAATAGGCACAATAGCCTGAATGATATGTTCTATAAAGGGTTTACCTTTAAACAATACTAATCCTTTCTCAGATTGCATCCGGGAACTTTTTCCTCCACATAGAATAAAAACTGCCAGATCTTTCATATCAAAAATTTTACTTGCTTTTAATTTTATGGAAATATCAATTTTACACTTGCCAGCAGAATAACAACTCCTAAAACATATTTTAATGTTTTATTAGAGAAATATCCACTTCCGTAATAACCACCTAAGATTCCTCCAAAAACTGCAATTGGTACTAAATAAAAACTATCTATCGGAATGGTTTTTCCTCCTAGAAAATAACCTGTTATTCCCGCTAGTGAATTTACGAAAATAAATAGACTTGAAACCGCTGCGGACTCTTTAACTGATGCCCAACCTAAAAATAATAAAATCGGGCTTAATATAATTCCGCCTCCAATTCCTAGCATTCCTGATAATAATCCTATTCCAAATCCTAAAGCCAATGCAAAAGGAAGTTTAATTACTACAGCTTCTTTTTCTTTAAAATTAAAAAAACCAAATAATCTAAACGCTGCAAATACCAAAACTAATCCTAATATTACTTTGTAAACTGTACTATCTAATGTTATAAATCCTCCTATAAAAGCCGCTGGAATTGATGCTATTGCAAAAGGATAAAAGAGCTTGGGCTTAAAATAATTCATCTTATAATAAAAGAAGAAAGAGATACTGGACACAAACAAATTAAGCAATAATGCCGAAGGTTTCATTATACCAATCGGGAAGGCAAAAATTGCCATAAGCGCCAAATAGCCTGAGGCTCCGCCATGACCAACACTTGAGTATAAAAAAGCAATTACTACAAGTGCAATGCTAAAAATGATTAAGTTTTCGGTCGTTAATATGTTCATAATTATTTTTAATCTAATGGTAACAAGATTACATCTTCATCTTTTTTAATTTCTGTGCTGTCGTAAGGTACGAAAAGCAAAGAATTTGCTGTAGCAAAAGTATTTAACATTGCCGAGCTTTGGCTATCTAATACACTTACATGAGTTTCATTATATAGCGCTTTTAAAAATAATGTTTTCCCTGTAGTATTAATTACTGCTGTACTTAGTTTTCTAACAATTCTTTTTAAATGAATATCCTCAAATCCCATCATTTTTTTTAGTGCTGGTAAAACATACACATAAAAACTGGTAAGTGACGATGCAGGATTTCCTGGTAATGCAAAAACTAATTTTTCTTCTTTATTTCCAAAGAACAATGGTTTTCCTGGCTTTTGATTTATTTTATAAAATAACTCTTCTACTCCATTTTTTAATAAAGCTTCTTTAACAAAGTCATAGTCACCAACCGAAATTCCTCCTGAAACAAGAATCATATCGTATTTTGTTAAAAGCTTTTTCAGAACTTTTTTAGTGGCTTTTAAGTTATCTTTTACTCTAAAAACTTTTACTTTTTTAATTCCTGCAGTTTCAAGAGCAGCTTGTAGCATAATCGAATTACTTTCGAAAATCTTACCTAATTTTAATTTCTTTCCTGGTTGTACTAATTCATTTCCTGTAACTAGAATGGCTACTTTTGGCTTACTGTACACTGTAACTTCTCTAATTCCTAAACAGGCCAAAAAACCAATTCCTGCTGGAGTTAATAGCGTATCTTTTTCGAGCATGATATCGCCATCATTAACCTGTTCTCCTTTTGCTCTGACATTTGCATTAGCTTCTGGCATTTTATCTATCGTAATCGAATCTCCATCGACAGTAACATGCTCTTGCATTACTACTGTATCTACAGAATCTGGTACAAATGCTCCTGTAAAAATTCGTATTGCCTGATTGGCTTTTATCTTATGCTTATCACTATCTCCTGCTTGCGAAATACCAATTACATCATATTGCTTATTATCTGAATGTGTAAAAGCATAACCATCCATAGCCGATTGACGAAATGGTGGCATTGCGATAGGTGCATAAACCGTTTCGGCAAGTATATAACCAAGTGATTTACTCACTTTTATTTTACGAACTGGCATTTTAATACTGTTGTCAGCAATAATGGATAAGGCTTTATCTACTTGAATCATGTTGATGTTTTATATAAGTAAAAATACGTATTACAAATACAAGTATTTTAATTTGGTAGAAATCTTTACTAATTTAAAATTTCTAAGGAGTATAAATTTAAGCTTAATTCTTTAAATACTGTGTTCTAAATTAACACAACCTTTGTCAAAATTAAAAACTTTGACAAAGGTATTCAAAGACATTTACAGGTATAAACTCGTTTTTAAACCTATATATTAAGCAATTACAATTGTAGAAATATCTTATTTCTTTTTAAAGTTTCCTTGTGGTAAATAATACATCCATGAAAACCCAATTAAAAACAATACAGCAGAAGCTATAAATGCAGGCAATAATATTTCTGTGTTATTATCCAATGCGTTGTTCAGTGAAGCATATAACAACCAAATTTGGATACTTACATTTAAGATTAAAATGAAAATTAGTGTCGAAAGTATATTGTTCAACTTATTTGGATTGGCACGATTCTGACTTCTTCTAAAAGTACTCATACTACTATTTTTTTAGGGTTGCTCTAGCTTTCTTTCTGTTCTATAAATTCTTTTACAAAAACGCCTTTATCTTTAAAAAACACTTCTAATTTTGGTAATGCTCTAGGCGGAGGCCCAGAAATTACATCTCCAGTCGCAGCATCAAATGAGCCATCATGACAAGGACAATGAATTATTCCAGTTCCTGGTTTATAAAATACAGAACAAGACAAATGTGTACATTTTTGTTCGTATGCTTTGAAATCTCCGTTTTCCAGATGTATCAAAATATAGGGCACTGTACTTCCTTCTATTACAAATCCTCTTGTTCCTCCTACAGGAACTTCATCTTTATTGCAAATAAAATGTTCTCCTTGCACTCCTTCTTTTGGTAACAAATAGGCTTTTGCAGCAACAAATCCGCTACCTACCATTAATCCTCCTGACACAAATGTTAGGAATTTAGCAAAATCACGTCGGCTTACCTGAGTAGATTCTTGCTTTTTTATTGGGAAATCTTTTTTCCAGTTTTGATTTAAATTATCTTCTTTTGACATGGATTTTAGATTTAATATATTCTTAATTCATTACTGCCTTTAGGCATCATAATGTTTACTTTGGTATTTACTACTTCTTTCCCGAAGATGAAAGTATTGATTGGTGTACTGTTTGGTCTCATTTCTTCAATTTCGGCTCTTGTTCCGTAAAATAAAGCTCCACTAGGACAAACAGTTGCACACATTGGTTTTTTACCCACACTTGTTCTATCATAACACATCGTACATTTCATCATCAAATCGTACTCTTCCATCTTTTTAGGCACTCCAAACGGACATGCCATCACGCAGTTTGAGCAACCAATACATCTTTCGGTATTGGCAGTATGTACGATTCCGAATTCGTCTTGTGAAATTGCATCGGCTGGACATACGTTTGCACATACTGGATCTTCACAATGCATACAAACCTGTACGGTAGTTTGAATTGTTGATGAACGCTCAACATAGTTCACACTGATCAATGATTCTTGCCCGTTAGTTTCACATTCTGCACAAGCCATTTCGCAAGCCTTACAACCAATACAACGCTGCAGATCTACAAAAAACTCTTCATTTGTATTAAAATTAGTTTGGTTCATAGTCACGTTTTTATAGATTAAATACTTGCATAAGCTTCTGATTCTGTAGATGGTGGCGCAATTACTCCTTGCGGATCCAATAAACAGGCACAAACTTTAAATTCTGGCATTTTAGAAACCGGATCTAATGTTCCGATTGTTAATTGATTTGCTGATTTTGCTCCCGGCCAATGATAAGGGATGAAAATTGTATCTTTTCGGATTGTCTCAACAATATTTGCTGGAAAAATCCCTTCTCCTCTTCGGGTTTCAACTCGTACTAATTCACGCTGTTTAATTCCGTATTTCAAAGCTAGCTCAGGATGAATTTCTAGTAAAGGTTCTGGAATTTGATCTACTAACTTCCCTATTCTTCGTGTTTGTGTTCCACTAAGATATTGAGAAACCACACGCCCAGTTGTAAGCGTTATCGGGTATTTATCATCTGTAACTTCACTTGGTAATCTATATGGTGCCGGATTAAAATGAGCTTTCTTATCTGGAGTACAAAATACTTTATCTTCCCATAATCTAGGTGTTCCTGGGTGATCATCTGTTGGACATGGCCAAAAAACTCCCATATTATCTTCTATTTTTTTATAAGAAATTCCAAAATAATCTGCTGTTCCTCCTTTTGAGGCAACTCGAAGCTCATTAAAAATGGCTTCACTATTTTCATACGTAAACTTATCTTCTTCACCCAGTCTTTTTGCCAGTTCTAAGAAAATAGAAGTATCTGTTCTAGCATCTCCCGGAGGAGTAACTGCTTGGCGAATTCGGATAACTCGTCCTTCTGCCGATGTAGTTGTTCCTTCTTCTTCTTCTTGCAAAGATCCTGCAAGAACAATATCTGCATGACGGGCAGTTTCATTCAAGAAGAAATCGATACAAACATAAAACTCTAATTTTTCTAGTGCTTCTCTTACATAACTGTTATTTGGCAATGATACCAGCGGATTAAAACAAATAGAAAGTAATCCTTTTATTTCTCCTCTATGAATGGCATCAATGATTTCGTAAGCTGATAGCCCTTTTCCTGGCATATCTTTTTCATCAATTCCCCAAACTTGCGATATGTATTTACGATGTTCCGGATTTTCAATATCTCTATTTCCTGGTAATTGATCACATTTATGTCCATGCTCTCTTCCTCCTTGTCCATTTCCTTGACCGGTTATTGTTCCGTATCCGCAGTAAGGTTTGCCTAGTCTTCCTGTTGCCAGAACTAAATTGATACAGCCTACTACATTATCAACTCCTTTAGTATGTTGTTCGATTCCGCGTGCGTGAAGCAAAAAGCTCGTTTTGGCTTTACCCCATAATTCTGCCGCAGCTTTAATTTTATTTTTATCAATTCCTGTAATTTCCTCTGCCCATTCTAAGGTATAATCTTTTACAGCATCGATTGTTTCCTGAAAACCTGATGTATAATTGTCTATAAAATCATGGTCTAACATATCGTGATCTACCAAATATTTTAGCATCGCACCATATAATGCCGAGTCGGTTCCTGGTTTTATGTCTAAATGAATATCTGCAGTTCTTGCCAGCGGAATCATTCTAGGATCGATAACTATAAGTTTAGCTCCTCTATCTCTGGCTTTCCAAATCCAATGGGTTAATGTTGGGAAGGTTTCGCTAATGTTTGCACCACTAACAATAATTACTTCGGCATATTCTAAATCAGAATAATTATTTGAAGCACGGTCTAATCCAAAAGCTTTTTTATTTCCAGCTCCTGCACTCACCATACAAAGTCTACCGTTATAATCCAGGTTTCTAGTTTTTAACGCTACACGCGCAAACTTTCCTACCAAGTAACTTTTTTCGTTGGAAAGTGATACTCCAGATAACATAGAAAAAGCATGCTTACCATATTTTTCCTGAATTCTTTTTATCTCAGATACGGTTTTATCCATAGCCTCATCCCAAGTAGTTTTCTCGAAACCTTTTCCTTCTACTCTTTTTATAGGATGCAAAAGTCGGTCGGGATGATTATTTTGTAAATAGCGCTGTACTCCTTTTGGACACAAACGACCTTCGTTAAAAGGAAATTCCATCCAAGGTTCGAAACCTACTACTTTATTTTCTTTTACTAATAATTGAATACCACATTGCATTCCGCAAAAACAACAATGCGTTTTTACTATTTCATCTGGTTCATCTCTACCTTCGTAACCATCTTTGGGTGCATAATTTAAATGCGGTCCAAAATCTTCAATTATCTTCTCGGTTGATACAGGTAATTTTGCCATGTTTATTTTGTTTTATTTTGTTTCAAGTTTAAAGTTCAAAGTTTAAAACTGTGACTGAAAACCGTGACTGTATACTTTTAAAAAATTATCCAAATAAGCTTCCGCCACTTTCTAATCTAGCTCTTAAATGTGCTTGCGCCAAACGGGATCTTTTTCCTTCTGGACTTAAATCAAGGTGTGAAGTTCCATCTTCATGAGTAAAGTCAAAACCTAATTCTTTGGTTACAATTTTTAAATCATCAACATGCAACTGAGTTGTAAATTCTTCTCCTGTATGCGGACAAACTGCCATCCCCTTTTTCATTCCTTCTTTCTTGTAAATATGGGCTCCAATCTGGGCTGGACGCTGAATGATATGGAAGAATTTCCCGAAAGGAATCCATATTAAAAACATAATTACTGTTACAGCATGAATTACAGCCAGGAAATCAAACGCAAATCCTTTCATAAATTGATAAGAATAGGTAAGACATAATCCTGTAACTGATATTGCGATTAATAAAATAAGTGGTAACAAATCACCTTCAAAAGATTGTGTTGCTATTAAACCCGGATTTGTTAATCGTCTTCGCAAATAATAAACTGATCCAATTATAACTAACCAAGATGACCAGTTTAAGGCATGAAAAATCATAAATGCCATAAATGATCCTATCTTAAAATCCATCATTTTAAATCCGAAAAAATGGGCTTCATAAATTGAAATGGAATCAGGTGCCAATGTAAAATGTATCCAACCGAACGTAAGCGGAATTGTTATTGCAAATGCCGACATACAACCTAATGCAATACAAAAGTGCGCTATCCAACGGTATTTACTTCTTGGGTAAATGAATTTCTGAACAACAATATTCTCTACCGATTCTTTTCCTAGAAACCATAAATGGGAGAATATTTTTCCTGTAAATAGAAACTTGATACTACGCTTAAAATACATCCATGTGGGTGGACGTTGTATCCAAACTGAATAACGATATACGATTCCGAAGAAGGCAAACACAGTTCCGAATAAATAAGTAACTAGTGCAGCATCAAAATTTTGTAGTTGTCTCGACCCGTAAAACACAAGTACTATAGTTAATGCAGATACAAGAGTTGCAACAAGTAAAGCTTTGGTATTAAAAGTTTTATTTTTCATCCTTAATTAAAATTTAATGAATTACTTATTAACTCGGTTTCTCACAACCTTTACGATTATAGAACCACCAATTGATACCTGTAGCTAATATAGTGAAAATAGCAACGCCAATAAAGAATTGATTTACAGTACCATTAGCAGAAAGATTGTTTCCTATTAATTTTGAAAAGATAAATGGCCCAAATGCTGCGATTGCTGCTGTCCAACCAATAACTCCAGCCGCCTGACGTTGGTTTTCGGCAAAAATAATTGGGTATTGTCTAAACGTACCTGCGTTTCCAATTCCGGTAAAAAAGAACATCGCTAAAATTACTGTTACAAAAAGAGGAAATTGATCCATACTTGTTGGTGCTACTAATCCTTCTGTAACTAAAATAATTGCTCCTGCTAAAATTCCTAAACCAGTAATTGTAGTAAGTATAGCTCCTCCCACTTTATCTGCAACAAAACCAAAAGCAATACGGCTCGCTGAACCTATAAGTGGTCCGTAAAAAGCATAAACTAAAGGATCTGGTGCATTAGGAAAATCTCCATATAAAAACTTAATCATTAATGGGAAAGCTGCAGATAAACCAGCGAAAGTTCCAAAAGTCATTACGTAAGTAATTGTACAATACCAAGTATGCTTGTTTGAAAAAATATCTAATTGCTCTTTAACAGATGCTTTCATTGGAATACTTTTTAAGTAAAACCAACTTATAATAGACAATAATATCAGAAAGGGAGCATACCAAAATGCAGCCGACTGTAAATAGATTTCTTTATTATTAACCGCTGTATTTTTTGGACTGATATCATTTAATATTTTTTCAGCCATCTTTGGGTTTGCATTTGCAATAGCCTTAGCTTTTGCTTTTAAAGGCAGTGACGTAAAAAGAGCCACTTTATCATCTGATTGTATTGATGTACTTACAGAGTCAATAACAGTTTTCTTTACATTGGTCAATATTCTAGCTTGTACCTCAGGATCTAATGCAGCAAAAACCTCTTTTTGTTTTTCAATACTAGCATTCTGAAAAACAACTATTGCTTCTTTATGATCAATACTTGTAAATACTGATGCGGCTCCAAAAATACTAACACTTATAATAAGTGGTGTCACAAATTGTGCTACCGAAACACCAAAATTCCCAATACCTGCCTGAATTCCGAGTGCCGTACCTTTAAGTCTTTTAGGGAAAAATAAACTTGTACTTGGCATATAAGAGGAGAAATCTCCACCTCCAAAACCTGTAGTAAAAGCTAAAACTGCAAATACCCAAAATGGAGTATTTACATCCATCACTGCAAAACCAATCCCGATTACAGGAATTAATTTAATAAGTGTAGCAATCGACACTATATGTCGCGTTCCAAATATTGGTAATATAAAAGTGTGAATAATTCTTAAGATTCCGGCAGCTAATCCAGGAATTGCTGTTAGCCAAAAAAGTTGATCTTTAGTAAAACGAAACCCTAATCCTGGTAATTTAACCGCTATAACACTCATCATAAACCATGAGGCAAATGATAATACTAAAGTTATTGTTGTTATTGTTAATGTCCTCCAAGCAATTTTACTTCCGGTAGAACTCCAAAATGCTTCATCTTCGGGCTCCCATTTGTCTAACCAAGTTTTCATATATTATATTTATTTAATTTTTAATGTTTGTCTTCTATTTCTCTGGTGAAATTTGGAGATTTTGCTCTCATTGCATTTATAATAGTTCGGTGCATCCATAACAAGCAAAGAACTGATACTATGAAAATAAATATCCATGAACTGGTCCAGAGCCCAGTATAATTAAGGAGATAACCAAAGATAATCGGGCCTACAAATCCGCCTAATCCACCTATTAAACCTACCATTCCACCAACAACACCTACCTCATTAGGAAAGTATTCTGGAATGTGTTTATATACAGCTGCTTTACCAATTCCCCATGAAATTCCTATCAGGATTACCAAAATCACATAGACCCAAAGGTTGGCGCTAAATTTTATTTGAGTGATTCCCTTAGCTAGTAATTCTTTCTTTTTTACTTCTTGATTTTGTTCTACAACAATTTCCTGCCAAGAATTTTTTACTGGAAAAATTGCTGTGTCATCATTACCCGAAATTACTTTTGTGTTGATTTTATGCTCTTTACCATTTATAATTACTGCATCGGCAGCAACTTCGGTAACAATACCATTATTACTAGCCAGAACTCCAGGACCTGCTGTAAATATTTCCATTTTTGGGAACATCAGTAAGAAACTAATAACTATCGATGAACCTAAAACCCAATACATTACTTTTCTAGCTCCGAATTTATCAGATAAATAACCTCCAAAAGCTCTGATTATTCCGGATGGCAAACTGAACATTGTTGCAAACATCCCTCCCATTACCAATGAAGTATGGTAAACATTCATGAAATTAGGTACTAACCATTGTGAATAAGCTACGAAACACCCGAAGACTAAAAAGTAATAGGCTCCAAAACGCCAAACTCGGATATTTTTTAGCGGAGACATTAGCTCTTTCATTGTTTTTGAAACTCCTGGATTGGTTTTATTTTTAGCAAAAACAATAAAAAGTATTCCTATAAGAACTAAAACACCTCCATAAATTATTGGTAACATTTTCCAACCATTTAATGGATCCTTTTCTGATAGATGATTTAATAAAGTTGGCGCAACAAAAGTTGTAATCGCTGCACCTGCATTTCCCATTCCGAAAATACCCAAAGCTCTTCCTTGCCAGTTTTGAGGATACCAAGCCGAAGTATATCCTATACCTACAGCAAAACTGGTTCCTACTAAACCAAATAAAAAGCTTAAAACTGCAAAACTCCAGAATGAATTTGCAAACGGAAGAAGAAAAAGAGGAACAGAACATAATAACAATAAAACAGAAAATATAATCTTCCCTCCGTATTTATCTGTTAATATACCTATAGGGAGTCGGAAAACTGATCCTGATAGAATAGGAATTCCTAGCAACCAACCTGTTTCTACAACTGTCCAATTAAATATACCTTTATCTACAAGATACGTAACCAAAACACCATTTAGTGTCCAGCAAGCAAAACAGATTGTAAATGCTAAAGTATTTAAAAATAAAATTTTGTGTGATTGAGATAAACTACTCATAATTGACTGTTTTTAATATCGTTTTTAATTAAATCAGTACTCTAGTTATGAACCTCTTTAATTAAAAATCAAAATTAAAGAAATCAATTTCCACTTAAAATGACATTTGTCATATTAAGGACAATATTATCCTTAATGACTTTTTTATGGTCAATTGGATATTATTTTAAACAATGATGGTTTTATTCCGAATAAAATTAACAAAAAAATTTACACAAAAAGGAATTAACACGTATTAAGAAAGAATATAAATAACTTACTATCAACACTATAAACCAAAAATTTTAGATTATCGTTTATTATAAGAAAATAATGAAAACCCTTTCCTGCTCCACTTTTGTTAAAATTTTAGTTGCAAATGAGATAAACGGCGCTTTC
>NZ_NCWQ01000044.1:0-57048 GCF_002156885.1 Flavobacterium sp. AJR
TTTTATCTGTGTTTTCGCTTTAGCGAATCTGTTTTATCCGCGTTCCTTTTCATCCACAGACTTAAAAAAAAGCTCCGAAATTAAATTTCAGAGCTTTTAGAATGGTATTATATAATTACATTTTTATTTGTCTATTCTAAGGAAATTTCCAAGAGTGTCAAAAATTAAATCTGTATCATTAGAAAGTTCTACTTCAGTATATGTTTTTTCATTATCAATAGATGTTATGAATAAACCTGGATAAGTGGTTGTAACATATGTATTGATTTTTGCAGGAATTAATGCAACAGGAATAGCTTTACTACCTCCGTCTATTTCTGTCCAGTTTCCATTTACATCAAAATCAATTTCAAAATTGTTTGAAAGCGAAACATCATAAACAGTACCGTTTGCATCTGGTTTATTTTGTTTTTCTACCAATCTAATTGTTGCATTTGGAAAATGCGTACTAATTAATGTTTTTGCTGTTTGTGGTAAGTCAGCTGGATTGATAACAACTTCATTGTGATTATCTCCATCATGATCTATTCTCACAAAATCGCCTTGTAGAGTAAAAACTAAATCTACATCATTAGATAATTCTACGTCGTATTTAGTTTTTTCGTTTTCGATTTGTACGATAAACAAACCAGGATAATTTGCAGTAACATAAGCATTAATTTTCTCTGGAATTAAAGCAGTAGGTATTGCTTGGTTACCTCCATCTATTTCAGTCCAGTTTCCGTTAGCATCAAAATCTATTTCGAAACCATTTGCAAGCGAAACATCATAAATAGTTCCATTTAAACTAGGTGTGTTTAATTTTACTGTTGATTTATATACAGGATTAGGAAAATAGGTTTCGGTAAATGTTTTTGCTGTAGTAGGAAGATTAGTTGGCTCGATTACAGTTTTATCCACTGCGACAAGACCGTCATTACTATCGCAAGAGGTTGTTGAAAGCAAAATTGATAAAATTGTAAAACTTGTTAAAAATGTTTTTTTCATGGTAGTAGTATTAAATTGTTATTTTATTATACAGCAATATTATAACCTGAATCTGTAAACATTTAGGAATATTCTTATTTTTTTTGCAAAAGAGATAGTAAGAGGGATTAATCTTTATTGACGATATGTTTTTAAAAAGATTATAGTGATTTATAACGGTTTAATGATTTGTGTAGATTCGTGAGATTTGTGGCGAAAAAAATAACAGCAAAGTTTTAGGAAAAGGTTCTAAGGCGCTGAGGCGCAAAGGCGCAAAGGTTTCTCTGAATGTGCTGAAAAAATCCTTTTATTCTTTTACCCCGATAGCTATCCTGAATGGGTGAATTTTTTCTCACGCAGATTTTAAAAAATTTAAGCCGATGAGCACAGATTTATTTATTACTATTTTTTTTAATTAAATCTGTCGAATCTGCGTGAAAAAAATCATTTTAATCAGTGGCTAAAGAAAGGTACTGAGTTACAAAGGTTCAAAGGTTCAAAGGTTTCCTATTGGAACGTTTATATATTTTGGGAAAACTCTATCCCATTTAAGTTAATCATAAAGTAACCACAAACTTGTCTTTCTGAGGAACGAAGGCACGAGCGATAGCGAACTGGCAAAAGCAATCTCCGCGAGTGGCTCGACAAGATTGTGTTTAGAAAGGTACTGAGTTACAAAGGTTCAAATGTTTCCTATCGATACGCTTATAAATTCGTGTAATTTGTGGCAGAAAAATTTTAAAATCTCCAGCAAAAAAAAGCCCCGAGATTAAATTTCGGAGCTTTTAGAGTATGATGCAGTTTTGTTTTTATTTATCTATTCGAAGAAAATTTCCTTCAAGATCAAAAACTAGTTCCAGATTATTAGAAAGTTCTATTTCTATAAACGTTTTTTCGTTATCGATTGATGTTACAAATTGATCAGGATAATTTGTAGTTACATACGTATTGATTTTTACAGGAATCAAAGCAACCGGAATTGCCTGATGATTTCCATCTATATCAATCCAATTTCCTTTAGCATCAAAATCAATGTCGAAATTATTACTTAGTAAAACATCATAAATTGACCCATCGGCATCAGGAATATTTTGTCTAGTTATAAGCTTATAAGTAGCATCAGGAAAATATGTAGTAACAAATGCAGTTGCCGGTTGAGGTAAATCAGTGGCACTAATTATTGTTTCATGATCATTATCATCATCGCTATCACAAGATGTTGCCGAGAATAAAAGTGTTAAGGCTATAAAACCAGATAAGATTATTTTTTTCATGATTGTTGTATTTAATGTTAATTATCAATTCTTATAAAATTGCCTTTAGAGTTAAACTCTAATTCAAGACCGTTACTTAAATTTACTTCATATCCCCAAGTTCCTTTGTCAATTTTGGTTATTGCCGTATTTGCAAAATTAGTAGTAACGTAAGATGTTATTTTTTTAGGAATTATACTACTTGGGATTGCTTGGTGATTACCATCTACTTCTTCCCAATTTCCTTTACCGTCAAATTCTATTTCTATATAATTTGTAAACTGAACTTTGTAATCTTTAGAGAAGGTTTCTTTATCCTCAATAATATTAACAGGTTCTTGTCCTGGAAAATGAGTTTTTAAAAAAGTCTGTGCATTTGCAGGTAAAGCATTTTTTGTAATTACTGTTTTTTGTGCATTTGCAGAAAGTCCAAATGCTAATCCTGCTATTAGGCATGTAGCCAAGTTTAATTTAGTTTTCATAATTGATGTTTTTAATTCTGGTACAAGTGTATAACCAGAATTTGGAAACAATTAGGAAAATAAATAAAAGACTACTTTTTTGGAAAAATAATTTTGAATTGATGATTTCCGGTGAACAAATATTCGATAGTAATCGAGTAATTATTTATGATAGATTTTACGATAGACAAACCTAAACCAGTAGATTCATTGGTTGTGGTATGGCGATAAAATCTGCCAAAAATAGCTTCAGGATTTAATGGAGAATTATTACCACTATTCGAAATGATGATATCATTCTTGTTTATTACAAAATTTACAAAACCATCGGGATGATTATGAATCAAAGCATTTTTTAATAAATTACTAATTAATGCAATGGCTAATCCTTTGTTCATCATAAAAAACAAAGTATCATTTTCGGTTACCGTGATTTTTATTTTTTTGAATTCTGCTAAGTCTGCATAATCCTCTGTTAATACTAATATGAGTTTATTAAAGTTGACGCTTTCTTCTTCAGAATATTGTTGGTTTTCTATTTTGGATAACATCAATAACGATTTATTCAATCTTGTTAATCGAGTCAGTGTATCTGTTATTTTACCTATCTCCATCATTTGTTCATCAGGGAGAACGCTATTCTCTGCAAATAATTCGAGTTTGTTAATACTAATTGCCAGAGGAGTTTGTAATTCGTGTGAAGCATTCTCTATAAATTGTTTCTGACTAGAATAAATTGTTTCATTACGATTAAGCATTTTCTCTACTTCTTTTGCCAAAATATTAAACTCATCAATAGGAGAATTGATAGGTTTTAATCGGCTGCCAGTTCCTAATTTAATCTCTTTAAGATTTTCTAAAATGATATGAAACGATTTCCAGATTCTTTTTAAGAGCAAATGGTTTACTACTAATATGCTAATAACAAGCATAACATACAAACCTATTAAAGCCAGGAATAGATCTTCGAGTAAGTCATCTTCTTCTACAACAGATGCTTTTATTATTAGTTCATACGAGTTTCCGTTATCATCATTAAAAATAGTTTTTAATGTTCTAATAGGTTCGTTATCGTTATCATATTCCATAAATTCCTCAGAGGTAGAAAATTCGTCTTTTTGAGAATAATGACCTTTGGGAAGTGGCTTTATGGTAAACTTATTGATGCCGAATTCGGGAGAATTTAATAGTTTTTTGTCGGCAAAAGCATGTCGGATAATAATGATTTTAGAGTTTTTTAAATCATCATCAATATTATCATGCACTTCATCTAAAATCAGCATATAAAAAATCCCAGCCCAAATTGGGATTACAATAAGTAGCGTAAGTGCGAGATAGCGAAGTGTATAGTTTTGTAATTTCATTAATTCATTTTATATCCAATTCCGTAAACAGCCTGAATATCAATTTCGGCATCACTGTCTTTTAGTTTCTTGCGTAAATTTTTAATCTGTGAATATACAAAATCCAGATTGTCTGCCTGATCTGTATGGTCACCCCAAACATATTCGGCTATTGCAGTTTTATTAATTAATCGGTTTGGGTTTATTATAAAATAGTAAAGTAAATCAAATTCTTTTCTGTTTAAGATTAGTTCTTTATTGTCTATAGAAACTGTTCGTTGTTCTGGGCAAAGCGTTACGTTTTTCCAAACAATTAAATTGTCTCCATTGTGATTGTTTCTCCGAAGTGCCGATTTAATTCGGGCATGTAATTCTGATAAATGAAAAGGCTTACTTAAATAATCATCGGCACCTAAGTCCAACCCTTTTACTTTATCATCAACAGCATCTTTTGCCGATATAATAATAACTGCACTTTGTTTCTTTTGATTTTTTATTTCCCTCAGTAAGTCCAAACCATTTCCGTTAGGAAGCATAATATCGATTAATATGCAATCATAATCGTATGCGCCTAGTTTGTCTAGTCCGGAAATATAATCATGTGCGGTTTCGACAATATATTTCTCTTTTTCAAGTGATTGTTGCACGACTTCACGTAAACCAGCTTCATCTTCTATTATTAAAATTTTCATGTTATCTGTTTTATGTAATTCAAATGTATGAATACGAATTCAAAATAAAACTTGGTTTCTGGAAACATTTAGGAATTAATGGAATTTGCATTAAATGATTTATTTAAAAAGGCTAAATACAAAAATGATGTATCTAGCCTTTTTTATAATTGGTTATTTTTTTAATATCAAATTGTTGTGATTTTAGAGCTTAATTATCTTCGACCTCTAAAACCTCCACCACCACCTAATCTATTTCCGCCACCTCTTTGAAAGTTTTGAAAATCTCGTGTTTGAGTTTCTCCACGTTGTCTGGCAAAATCCGAATGGTTTAGCCCTTGTATGGTATTATCATGACCTGGTTCTCTAAGAGGTCTGTCTGGCGAGCCAAGCGTTTGGTTCGGTTTCTGTATGTTATTGCGTTCAGTTTCTCCTCCAAGAGATCTGTTAGGAGAGTTAAGCGTTTGGTTTGGTTTCTGAACGTTATCACGCTGGATTTTATCTCCATTATGTTGTGTAGAACCTAGCGTACCAGCTTTAGACCATCCACCGTTGCCATTATTATAATGACTCCAGTTACCGTTATTATCTTTTTTATAAACGTGTCCATCATGTCCGGCATAAAGATTATTGTTGGTGTGTACAGTAGTTCCTCCGCCTCTATGGTGTGTGATTACACCCTCTTTACCACCAGAAGTTTGATAGCCAACTACTGTTCCTTGTCTTGTTGTTACATGACCCGATTGTACCCATTGGCGACCATTGGACGCTGCTGAATGCCCCCATTGCGCATACGCATTATGCCCTTGTTCTGTTCTTCCATAATTTCCTGTCCAAGGGTTGTAACCACCAGCTGCGGTGCGCCCGCCATACCAACCTTGTACACTAGCTGAACGACCATATCTTCCTGTTGCAGGATTGTACCAAGCTGCTGTTCCTACAGATCCGTATGGGCCATATGCAGCTCTTCCTGCTGCCCAACCTCCCGACCACGGATTATAAACTGCTCCAACACCATAAGTACATGGCCACGGGCGATATACAGGATAAATTCCGGGACCATAATAAAGATATGGAGGATAGTAAAAACCAGTTCCATAAGTAAGTACAGATCCTATTACTGCACCTACAATAAAAGCTCCAAAATAACCTGCTGTAGTACTACTCTCTACAGTTGTATCTGTAACATTTGTTTGGGTTACATAGGTAACATTATAAACAGGAGAACTAGGCGGAATAGAATAGATTTCTTTAGGTACAGAATCGGTTACTTTCCAAGGACCATTAGGAGTTGTAGACATAAACCATACTGCCTGAAAACACAGATAATATAAATCTCCAACCTTTATTACTTTTTCTTGTGTGTTGCTTGCGTATTGAAGTGATGTACCCTGAATAGGTTTAAACTGTGGAGTTCCGTCATAAGTAACTTTTGCCTTGGCTTCGGCATCGGCTTTTTTTACAATAGCAGTTGTTGGAACTTGTGATAGCATTACTGCATCCGAGGCTTCTTGTGTTCCGGGAACAGAAGCTAATACATTTGCTCGTGGAGAATCTTTAGGGATTTTTGCAAAATCGGCAGGTAACTTATCAGTTGCATAGCTCCATGGACCAGTAAGCTCTTTAGAGCGAAACCATCTGCCCGATAATAATACATAATATTGCCCGTCACCTTCATCTGCAAAAATATCATTATCAGTATTCTCAATATATATTAATTTAGTTCCGGGTATTTTAACAAATTTGGGAGTTCCGTTTATGGCAATAAGTTCAGCCGGTTTATCACTAAAGAAAACTTGTAAAGAGGTATTGTTTGCTGGTGGAGGAATCATTTTTTTTACTTCATCAAAGTTTTGTCCTGATGGTAAATTGCTCATTTCTTTAGGTAAACTGGTCGTCTTTTCCCATTTGCCTTTTAAATCTGTAGCAGTTAACCAAACATTTTCGACTAACAGATAGTATTTCTTAGCCGATTTATCAAAAAATAAATCCCAATTTGTATTTACAACATAACTCAGATTTGTTTTTTCAATCGGAACCAAAACAGGATCTCCTTGAACCATCAATAATATCGAAGGACTTGTACTATAAAAAATAGGAGGAGGGTCGTTTTTAACCGCTATACCTTTAGGTGGAGTTTTGGTTTTACTTAAATCTGCCATTACACGATCTATAGAAATAGGATCTCCTCCTTTAGGAATTAATTCTTTAAATAGTTTTTCCATTTGCGGAACTAATTTTTCATCGAGAGCAGGAAATCTGATATCGGTAACTTCTACATTTCTAAAAAACACACTTCTGGCATCTTTATCTACCAAGGTTCCAGCTTTTAGAGAAGCTACACCCAGAACCTCTTTACCATCTTTTGAAGTTAAAGCAAATGCAATTCGTGCAGTTATTTCTTTAAAATCTTTCCAGTCATCTACCTGTGGTTGGTAATAAACTAATTTGGCATCATTGTTTGTTACTTCGCGTGGCCAACCATTATCGATTGTTTTTGTAGAATCTGAAGCAGAAGGATTTTCTGCTTGAGCTTTTTTATCTTCTTTGTCTTTTTTACAAGAAAAAGAAATCAAGAGAAAACTAAAGGCTATTGCAATTAAAAATGTCTTTTTCATAATTTTAGAATATATCTCATAAAATTAAGTTTGCATCTATTACAAGCCTAATATTTAATAGTTTAGTCTGTTTCAGATTTTAAAATGATACAAAAAAAATCAACTATTTAAAGTTTGCGAATTGTTTTAAAATTAAACTGTAAAATTGACTCTCTTTTTATTAATAGATTATCTTTCTATTAAAATGCACTCAACATTTTGACGAATGGTCGTATTTCATTGACGTAATTCTCAGATTTGTGATTAAAATCAATTCATTATGCACTATTTTTATATACTTATAAACTCTTGTTAAATAAGTTTTTTTGAAATAATAAGGGGTATTAATTTTCGTTCTAAAAACACAATGAAATCATATTTTTCTTTTTTACTCCTTTTTGCTTTTCCTCTTTTTTGCAATGCGCAAATCGATACGACTTACATTAAACCTTTTGAGAATAAACTTTCACTAAGGACATATATGTCAATGAAACTTATTTCGATGGAAAAAGAAGTAGATGGAAAGGTTAAAAATTTCATGCCCAATAACCCTATGAGCTTAGGATTTGGAGTGTCTATAAATAACACAATAATTAATTTGAGTTATGGATATGGTTTGAGCTTTATGAACGATAAAGAAAAGGGAAGAACCAAAGCATTAGATTTTCAAATTCATAATTATGGGCGAAAGTTTATAATTGACCTTTTTGTACAAAAATATCATGGATTTTATACTGCTGATAATAATGATAAAAACATACAATTATATCCAGATTTAAATATTCAGCAATATGGTGCGTTTGGACAATATGTATTTAATAATAAAAAGTTCTCTTATAAAGCTGCTTTCAATCAGAACGAAAAGCAATTAAAATCGGCAGGGAGTTTTTTATTAGGAGGTGGAGTTTATTTTACAAAAATAGATTCAGATAGTTCTTTTGTGCATAAGGACAAGAATTCCTTGCGTAATTTTCAGTTTGGAGTAAGTGGAGGATATGCCTATACCTGGGCAATAAATAAAAGATGGTTTGCCAGTGGTTCTGTAACTGTAGGCGCTAATTTTGGTACGGAAAGAATAGATGACTTTGGCAAAAAAAAGATAGAGATTTATCCCACATTCTTCCCAAGAACGGCTATAGGGTATAACAAGGAGAAATGGTCCCTAGGCCTGTCCTATGTCAATAATCTGATTTTCTCTTCATTTTCAGATAATAATGATACGGGTAACGTAGGACTGTCTTCGGGAAATTTTCAAATTGCTTATATATGGAGACTTGATTCAAACCCTTTTTGGGGTAAGAAGAAAGCAAAGTAAATAATATGAGTATCTATTGCCTTCTATGTTTGAAGTACTGATTTGATTAATTTCACAGCTCAAAAGAATTATAGTATTGGTAAAATGCATTATATAATTCAATATAATTATTTTAACCATCTAAGTGATTTAAGCAGATATAAGCTTGACTAACAAATTAGCACTTAGCTTAAATGAACTTACATCACTTATATGGTTAACTTTTTGGTTGCAATCTTAGATTTATATAGCTTAATTAGTATTTAATGTTTTCAATCTTTAAGTAATATGATTTGAAGAATTATTTCCCCTTAATAAGGTATTTTGCAATAGCTTCGTAAGCAGGTAAAGAATAAGGATCATTTGCAGAGTTAGCCGCAACAGGATTAGATGCAAAACGCACAATAACCATATCCGCTTTTGGGTCTATATAAATAAGTTGCCCATGTACGCCACGAGCACAAAATGCACCATTATCATTATTAGTTATCCACCACATATTTCGGTAGCTCCATCCTTTTAATAGCGTATAGTTTGCTTTTGCAAATGCTTTTTTGTTTCCGCCCTTTTTTATATCATCAATTGCCGATTTTGGGATAATTTGTTCTCCGTTAGCTTTGCCATTATCTAAGATTAACTGACCAAAACGCGCCATATCTCTTAAACCTAGGTTATAACCTCCACCAGCAAATGGAGTACCTGCAGCATCTACAGAGTAATAACCATCTTGTTCTGTTCCTAGTTTCTTCCATATTTTTTCGGATAAAACTTCGGCAACAGTTTTTCCTGTAACTCTGGCAATAATCCATCCCAAAACATCGGAGTTTACTGTTTTATAGCCAAAGGCATCTCCATGAGTTCCTTTTTTCTTAACTGTTGGTAAGTATTCATAATAGGTTTTAGGTCCAGTATAATCTTTAGGTTTTGGTAGCGGATTACCTGCTGCCGAAAATTTCCATATTTCGGCATTAGGATCAGCATAATCTTCACTAAACTGTAAAGCGGTAGTCATATCCATTACTTGTCTTACAGTTGCATCCCCAAAAGCTGAATTTTGAAGTTCTGGTATATATTCTGAAACTAGTTTGGTAGGATCTATAAGACCTTCTTCGACCAACATAATCCCAAGTGTTCCCGTAAAAGATTTTGTTACAGACATGGCAGCATGTTGTCCATCGGTGGTTAATGCTCCAAGATATTTTTCATATACAACCTTTCCGTGGTGCATGATAATAACACCATCGGCATAGGTTTTTTGCAACGATTCTTCCCAGGAAATTGTTTTTTTCTCGTTTAGAGGTTTGAATTTAATTTGATCAATGTCACTTTTAATATTTGTTTCTAATGGAGTTGAATTTCCTAAACCACGAGAAACATTTACTGTTGGCATAAATTGGCGCATATGTGCTACGCTCCATCGTAGTGCTGGAAATTGAAAAAAACTGCCATCATCAAAACGTACAAGACGGTCAGCAGGTGGCGGAGAACCTACCATCCAGCCCATTTTTACAGGATCACTCTGTTCAGCATTTAGATATTTGGTTTTCTCTTGAGCATTACCAATGTTACTTGATAATAATATTGAACAGGAAAATAATACACTTGAATAAAAATAGGTTTGTTTCATATTGTCTTAATTGATTAGCTAATGGGTAATAGAAAATGGAATGTAGAATGAATTATTTTTCAGCTCGTTTTTGGATGTTGTTTTACTGAAAAAATAAGAATTTACGCTAAGTTAAGAACTTAATTTTGAAATGTTAAATTTTAAAGAATTATAATTTATCTAAAATGGAAATGTGATTATTATTCTAAAGAACTTTTATTGATGAAAAACCTTCTTTTTGTGCTAGAATTAATAAGATTAAAATGATTTTTTTCACGCAGATTCGACAGATTTAATTTAAAAAATCAGGCATAAATAAATCTGCGTTCATCGGCTCAAATCTTTTAAAATCTGCGTGAGAAAAAATTTAATCACTCCATATAGCTATCGGAATAAAAGGATAAAAGGAATTTCAGTGGATCTACAGAATTAGTTTCTTAGTGCCTTTTTAGAAGAATTAAAAAAATAAAAACTCATCAATGCTAAAATCCAGACTCCAAAACCTCCGTACAAAAGGATTAAGTCAAAACCATGTGCAAGCGCTTCGTGTACAATTCGACCTGATGCGTCTAATGAAGCTAGTTCAGGAAAATCTTGATTGAGAGAAGAAAAGTTTCCTGCTGCTATTTTCTCTGCTAATGAACGTAATGTTTCTCGATTTAGAGATTCAGAAAAGGCAGTTGATAAATGAGAAAAGATTCCTTCGACTAGTATAAAACCCATTAATGCAATATTTATAGATAATGAAATCATTCGTGCGCTCATGTCTATTCCCGAAGCCATTCCTGCTCGATTACTCGATACAGAACTAGTTGTAGTATTGGTTACAGGTGTGTTGGTTAAGCCTAAGCCAATACCAGCCAAAAGGGAACCAGGAAGCATGGTGAGCCAACTAGGATTTTCTGCTACGGTACCATATCTCATGATGATAAAGCCTAATCCTAATATAAACAATCCCAAAGGAATTACTATGCCTGAACGATAACGAACGGAAAGATATTCTGCTAACGGAGGTATAATTAGAGTAGGTAGGGTATAGGCAAGTAATGAGAGTCCTACTGTTACAACATCGTAACCCAAACAGCTTTGGAAATAAATAGGTAAGTAAATTATAAACGGCCAAAAACTAAAATTCATACCAATTGAGCCAAAGATAGCGCCAGAGAAATTACGAATTTTAAATACCGAGAAATCAAACATGGGATGAGGGTTTGTTTTTTCGACCTTTATAAAAAGTATTAAACTTATCACCGCAATAAGGATACTTGCTAGGGCAATAGGGCTAGAGAAACCTAAATCTGGACCTTGTGTAATAAAATAAGTAAGCCCAAAAATGGATATAGACAAGGTGAGCATTCCCCAAATGTCTAGTTTTTTGGCTTGAGGATCTTTGGATTCATTTACATTACTATAAACAAGAATAGCTGCTATAATAGCTATTGGAACGTGTATCAGGAATACCCATTCCCAAGATAATAAAGCTGTAATCGAGCCACCAATAATAGGTCCGAATCCTAACCCGACTCCAAGGATTATTCCCCAGATGCTAAAAGCCCTGCTGCGTTCTTTTCCTTCTTGAAATTGATAGGATAAAGTAGCTACTTGGCATATAAGCATTGCACCGCCACTTACTCCCTGAAAGAATCGGCTTATGATTAATACGGTTACATTTTGTGCTAAACCACAGATTAGGGATGAAATACCAAATAGAATTAAAGTGATGATAAGAATGCGTTTTCGACCATAGCGATCGGCCAGAGTTCCAGCTGCCATAAGAACTGCGGTACAACCAATAGTATAAATATTCATTATCCATTGCATATCGCGGAGGTTGGCATTTAAGACTTTTTCGAGAGTTGGGAGTATTACAGGAACACTCGAAATCTCTAGTGAAAAC
Organism: Flavobacterium sp. AJR; assembly: GCF_002156885.1. NCBI lineage: Bacteria > Pseudomonadati > Bacteroidota > Flavobacteriia > Flavobacteriales > Flavobacteriaceae > Flavobacterium > Flavobacterium sp. AJR. Next base: position 12,089 of record NZ_NCWQ01000044.1, read on the forward strand.
ATTAATGTGGCTAGACAAATGGCAATTAAGGCAATTGTATTTTTGGTGAGTTTAAATTTTTGCGTCATTTTTAAGTTTTTATATTTAGCAAAAATAAACTGAGTATGGCTGATATTTCGGTACAATTTTATGATAAAGAGGTATCTTTGCAAGATGAGAAAAGAAAATATGCACCAATCTGTCGAGGTAATTTATAAGAAGGTTAATGAATGTCCTATCGGAAATTCACAATTCAGCTTTTTCCAGATGGTTTATGTTATTTCCGGAAATGGATTTCTTCATATTAACGGAAATTGTATCTCTTATCAAGCAGGTAATTTAATGTTGCTTACGCCAAATGATTATCATACGTTTGAGATCGTTACAACTACAGAGTTTTTATTGGTTAAACTTAATAGTGAATATGTAAGAGATTATAAGTCGAAAAGTATCGATCATATTGAATGTATATTACATTATGCAACTCATTTATCAGGCTGTATTTTAAATCGTAAAGAAGATGAATTCCTTGTTAAATCTATTGTAGAATCTTTGATGCAAACTATAGAGAGCAAGGATGTTTATGATGAGGATTTAATTATTCATTATGTAAATGCATTGATTGTAATTGCTGCAAGAAATATTGATAAAATAAAACCTGTTGGGATAAAGGACAATGCCGATAAAAAAATTCTGGATATCATTAATTACATTCAATCTAATATTTTGTGTCCTCAAAAATTAAAAGCTTCTGCAATAGCAGAGAAATTTGATATATCGGATACGTATTTAGGGAGTTATTTCAAGAATCATTGTGGAGAAACGATTCAGTCTTTTATCTCAAATTATAAAATTAGATTGATAGAGCACCGATTAAGTTTTAGCGATATGCGAATTAATGAGATTGTAGATGAATTTGGTTTTTCTGACGAAAGTCATCTTAATAAATTCTTTAAGAAGCACAGAAACATTAGTTTAACGGGATATCGAAAAGCTAAAGTTTTGTTGAGCCATGATTCTTAATATCTCACTTTAAGTACAGCATAAAAAAAGCCGAAGTATCTCTTCGGCTTTTGTATTTTTATTTACTTCTAAAAGAAATTAAAAAGAAGTCAATGCTTTTAAATCGGCGATTGTTGCTGTTGGGTTTTCAGCTTTAAAAACGAAACTTCCTGCTACAAGAACATCTGCTCCAGCTTCAACTAATTGTTTTGCATTTTTATTAGTTACACCACCATCAATTTCTATAATTGTAGATGCATTTTTTCTGGTAATTAAATCTTTTAGTTTTTTAACTTTTGCGTATGTATTCTCGATAAATGATTGTCCGCCAAAACCAGGATTTACACTCATGATACAAACCAAATCGATGTCGTTTATAACATCTTCTAGTAAATCTATGTTTGTATGTGGATTAATTGCTACTCCAGCTTTCATTCCTTCTGCTTTAATCGCTTGTAAGGTTCTATGAAGATGTGTACAAGCTTCATAATGTACGCTTAATATATTAGCGCCTAAGTCGGCAAAAGTTTTAATATATCTATCTGGATCAACTATCATTAAGTGAACATCGATAGTTTTTTTTGCATGTTTGTTAATTGCTTCTAAAACGGGCATTCCGAAAGAAATGTTTGGAACAAAAACGCCATCCATGATGTCTATATGAAACCAATCGGCTTGACTGTTGTTAATCATCTCGATGTCACGTTGTAAGTTTGCAAAATCGGCAGCAAGAACGGACGGTGCAATAAGTGTATTTTTCATTGTGTAGTTGTGTGTTGTGTTATTTTTGCAAAGATAATTTTTTAAGGGCAAAGTTCGTAAGGATTTATGTAAAGTTCATTAGGGTATTTTATGCTGTTTTTTTAACCGCAAAGAGCACAAGGATTTACGCAAAGTTCACAAAGCTTTGTGTTCTTTGCGGTTAAATTTCAATATAAAGCATGGAAACCTCTGACTACTAAAATGGTCTTGCGTGAGGGATTGAGCAATTGTTTGAGCTCTTTTTTAAATGATGTAACGTAGTGGAATGATTTAAAAAAAGCGAGTGCGAAAGCCTGACCTGTAGTTTTTACGGAAGGGCACGCCCAATTATAAGGTGAAATAGTTGATGGTATAAAAAAATAAAACTCCGGTAATCAGCCGGAGTTTCAATCATCAATCAAAAAACGAACAGTCAATCAAACTGTTGTTTACTGTTTAGTCGAAAGTTAAACGTCTTAAAGCCTAAACTTTTGGACTTTATAAACTTTCTAACTTTAAGGCTAGTTTTAACCTAAATAAGTTTTAAGAATTTTACTTCTTGAAGTATGTTTTAATCTACGGATTGCTTTTTCTTTAATCTGACGTACACGCTCACGAGTTAGGTCGAAAGTTTCTCCAATTTCTTCTAGTGTCATTGGGTGTTGGTCTCCAAGACCAAAATATAAACGAACTACATCTGCCTCTCTTGGAGTTAATGTTTCTAATGAACGTTCGATTTCTGTACGTAATGATTCGTGAATTAACTCTCTGTCAGGATTTGGAGATTCACCAGAACGTAATACATCGTAAAGGTTTGAATCTTCTCCTTCTACAAGAGGTGCATCCATTGATAGGTGACGACCAGAGTTTTTCATAGACTCTTTTACGTCATTTACTGTCATGTCTAGTTCCTTAGCAATTTCTTCAGCAGATGGTGGACGCTCATTAGATTGCTCTAATAATGCATACATCTTGTTGATTTTATTGATAGAACCAATTTTATTTAAAGGTAAACGAACGATACGTGATTGTTCTGCTAATGCTTGAAGAATCGATTGACGAATCCACCAAACTGCGTATGATATAAATTTGAAACCACGCGTTTCATCAAAACGTTGTGCCGCTTTAATCAAACCTAAATTTCCTTCGTTTATTAAATCGGGAAGTGTTAACCCTTGATTTTGATATTGTTTTGCTACCGAAACCACAAAACGTAAGTTGGCTTTTGTTAATTTTTCTAATGCTCTTTGATCACCAGCTTTAATTTTTTGTGCTAACTCTACTTCTTCGTCAGCGGTAATTAGGTCAACTTTTCCAATTTCTTGTAAATATTTGTCTAATGAAGCAGTCTCACGATTGGTTACCTGCTTGGTGATTTTAAGTTGTCTCATGTTTTTGTCTCCTCAATTTTTAAGTGTACAAATGATTATACGTATGAAGTTGCAAAAAAGTTACAAAAATTTAAAAATAATTATTTCACTTCGAAAGTTTCTCTCAATGATACAGGGATTCCTTCTTGTGTAAAGCCTTCTAAATTGATCTCATATTCTCCAGATACATCAGAAGTAAAAAAGGAAATTATGTTCTCTTTGTTTTCCAGCGTTAAGTCTGGTTGCCAAAGTAATTGGTATCTATAATCAGGAATTCTGTTGTATTTATCACCATCAGTATAATCTTGTTTGAAATAGATAGTTTTATTTAAAGGTCTTTGAATTTCAGATTTCAAAATATAGTTTCCAGTTTCTTTACTTACGTAATCATTTCTTTTTGTAGTGAAACTTATGATGCCATTAAATGCTTTTGGACCATAAAAATAAACTCCTGGGACAACACTGATTTTATATATATTATCTGTTTTGTAATCAAATAATTCGTTGACATTCTGGATTAATAATCCGTCGACTAATACTAACGTTGGCTCAGAAAAATATTTTAAATCATAGTTTATGTCTCTCACATTAAGGCTATATTTTTTATCTTCTTCACGGTAATAAACTTCTTTTACCACTTCAGTTATTGTTTCTTTTAAACTCGGAAAGCTTGTGTAGTCCCCAAGAATATACTCTTTCTGTAATGGATTAAAAAATGATACAGCTTTACTATTGGCTTCTACACTATCTTTTTTTATGGAGTAATAAGCGTTTTCTATTTGGTTTGCAATTGATCTTTCTTCAATGCTATTTTTATAATCTGAAGTAAGATTTAACTCATCTGCAAATTTTAACTCTGATAAAGTGTATGGTTTGGTTTTATCAATTTCTATGGTGTAATCATTTTTGTCATCTCCTATTACTTGAGCTACAACATTAGTATAGTTGGGGTTTTTATCTAAAATAAAATTGAATTTACCATTTAGATTAGTCTTAACGATTTTAAAACCAAAATCAGTCCCGGGTATAGATAATGCTACACTTTTGTCATTTATTTGTTTTGAATCTTTACTATTTGTAATTGTACCAGATATTATTTCTCCTCTAAGTTCCGGTATAAATAAGATTGTATCATTTATTGTATTTGCCCATTTATTATTTGAATTATGCTTTACAAATTCATAAGAATTTAAAGGTTTCTTAGAAGGTAAATTATCAATCTTTTTTATGGAAAGAGAATAGTTTCCTTTACTGCTAATAGCGTTTAAGGATTTAATTTTAAGTGAAAGTTGTTCTCTTTTTATTGCACTTATCTTATTTAATTCTATCGCAAAAGTTTGGTCTTTAGTAGGAGATAAGGCTAAATCTGATTTAGTTTCAGAAACCTTTGTTTCGTTTTTTTGAGAGTTGGAATCTTTGATCGAATTGCTTTTTACGCTTTTTAGATAGGGATTAATTATTACAAGATCAATTTCTGATACTTTTGAATCTTTTTTGTTTAACATCCAATTTGTATATGCGATAAGCTTGTAGTTACCAGTGTTAATAGTTGTCGGTATAAAGAAATCACCTTGTCCCTTTCCGTTATCTAAATAGATTTTATTCATGAAAATAAGATTATTTTCACTGTCAATAAGTTCTACATGAGCAATTTTGCTGATGCTGCTTAATTTATTATTTTCAGGGTTTACAGCATATAATTTGCAATGCAACGTTTCTCCAGTAATTAGAGTAGAGGTGCTTAAGTGAGCAAATATATTTTCGCTAGTTGATCTGCTTATAAATCCATTTTTATTTAATGAACTATTTTGTGCAATAGCCAATGTGTGTATTGCTATTAGCATCACTATGCTTATGATTTTTTTTAGTCTATCCAAAATAAAGGTTTAATGTTAGATGAAATTTTTGTGCAGTCGGTACAAGGAGCGGTAATAAATGCAAAGGTATCTTTATCGTTTCCATAATATAAAACATCCATTCCTGACCCTTTAACAATCGAAAGTATTTTATCTCCTCCACATCCTCTATCTTTCCAACAGTTACTGTATAAACTAATTTCACATTTGAAATAATATGGAGGATATGGGTCGTCTATAAAAATATCTCTAAAATTAAAAAATATTCTTTTTGACGAAATTGATGATACTTCAAAAAAGCCAATTATTTTTTCACTTGGATTGTCATTTGATTTTAAATTACCATAGTTAAATCCAGGCTGAACTTGCGAGAAGATGCTTTCGGAAGTAGATAAACTTTTTAATGTTTTGTAATAGGTATAAGATTCTAAGTTCTGAACATATTGGCGTACTATAATACTGTAACGCTCATTAAGAATCGGGTTTTTGATGTCTATAAAACGTATTGGTAAATTAATGCGATCTTCACTTAATCCTACAGTATTCATTAAAAGTAAATCATCAGATTTTTTTGTGGTATAACAAACTCGGGATTCTCCTTCTCTGGGTACAACCAAGAAATCAGGATGACCATCTGTAGTAAATGGTGCTACTATAAGTTTATCAGGTTTCCAATCGGGTGCTATAACCTTATAGGTTTCATCATATTCATATCTGTAATATTTTGATTTAGCATCTGGATCATAACTACTCACAACTATTTGTACTCCTTTTTCTCCCTTAATAGTTTCAATCTTTGGTTCTACCTGAATTTCACTAACAGGCGTTAAAGACTGAACAGATGAAGAGTATGATTTTCCCTCTTTTGTAGTAATGTTTAATTGATATGTTTTTCCTGGAATTGCCTGAAATTCGGTATTTGAAACATATAAGCCAGATATTTTTTCAAGACTAAATGAATAGTTGGTATTGTCACTATCGGTTACATAAACAGTAGCACCTTCTTCGATAGATGGACCATTCTCTTCGAAGCGATACGATCTGGAAATTTTTATTTCTTGTTTTTTATATTCATTTGTAATGTTTGCCTGAACAACAAGTATATTTTCGAATGTACTGGTTTTAAAGGCGTATTGTTCTGTGCAACTACTTATAGTAAAGCAAAAAAGTATAAAAAATAATGTTTTATATAAGCATCTGATATGTTGGATTCTTAATTCCATTTGCTTTGGTTGTTGAAATTTATTACTATGTGTTTTAATCTCATTTTTATTTAATGTAATAACAGCCTATAATTTGTTATCAATTTTAGAATAGTAATTATTTAGTCTCTCCAAAATAAAGGTCTAATATTAGACGAAATTTTGGTACAGTCGCCACAAGGCGCGGTCACAAAATAAAAGTTTCCTTTGGCATCAGCTCCATAATATACTTGCTCAGTTCCGGATCCGTTAACTAGAGATAGTATTTTGTTTCCTCCGCATCCTCTTTCAGTCCAGCAATTACTGTATGGAGTAATAAAACACTCGAAATAATAGGGAGGATATGGATCATCAAAAAAGATATCTCTAAAGTTAAAGAAAATTCTTTTTGATGAAATTGATGATACTTCAAAAAAACCGATTATTTTTTCACTGGGATCATCATTTGATTTTAAATTACCGTAGTTAAATCCAGGCTGAACTTGCGAGAAGATACTTTTGGAAGTTGATAGGCTTTTTAATGTTTCATAATAGGTATAAGACTCTAAGTTCTGGACATATTGGCGCACTATAATGCTGTATCGTTCATTAAGAATCGGACTTTTAATATCTATAAAACGTATAGGGTAATTAATTCGATCTTCACTTAAACCTAATGTATTCAATAAAAATAAATCATCAGATTTTTTTGTAGTGTAACAAATTCTGGTCTCTTCTGTTCTGGGAACAACCAAAAAATCTGGATGACCATCTGTTGTAAATGGAGCTACAATAAGTTTATCAGATGTCCAGCTCGGGGCAATTACCTTATAGGTTTCGTCATATTCATATCTGTAAAACTTTGATTTGGCATTTGGATCATAACTACTCACAACTATTTGTACCCCTTTTTGTCCATCAATAGTAGTAACCTTTGGTTCTACCTGAATTTCACTAGCAGCTGTTAAAGACTGCACATTTGAAGAATATGATTTTCCTTCTTTTGTGATAACGTTTAATTGATATGTTTTTTCTGGAACTGCTTGAAATTCGCTATTTGAAACATATAAACCTGATATTTTTTCAAATCCAAATTGATAGCTATTATTGTCACTATCGGTTACATAAACAGTAGCCCCTTCTTCGTTAGTTGGTCCATTTTCTTCAAAACGATAAGATCTTGAAATTTTTATTTCTTGTTTTTTGTATTCATTCGTAATGTTTGCCTGAATAACAAGTATATTTTCGAATGTACTGGTTTTAAAAGCATACTGCTCTGTACAACTACTTATAGTAAGACAAAGAAGTATAAGAACAAATGACTTGTGTAAGTATCTAATATCTAGGATTCTTAGTTTCATTTGTTTTGTTTGTTAAAATTTAATATTATAAGTTATCGTAGGAATAGGAACAGAAAAAATGGAGGTTTTGTATGCTTTAATTTCTCCATTTGCTGTTACAAAAAAGATAGAATATGGATTATTTCTTCCTAATACATTATAGATAGATATGTTCCAGAAACTATGTGTTAATTTTTTAATTTTATGATTTCCTTCTATATTAAAACCAATATCCAATCGATAATAGTCTGGTATTCTGTATTTATTTCGATCACTATATACGGTATATTCCATCCCGTTGTATATATAACTCCCGATAGGGTAGGTAATTGGTCTTCCTGATTGATATACAAAATTACTTGATACGCTATATCTCTTCGTGAACTTATAATTTAATACAGCACTTATCTCATGAGGTTTATCAAAATTTGTTGGAAAATAATCTCCGTTGTTTACTTTTTCCTCATTAAACTGAGTGTCTAATTTTATAAAAGTACGGGAATAGGTATATCCTAACCAACCATTAAGTTTTCCTGCATTTTTTTTAAGTAACAATTCAATTCCATAAGCTTTCCCTTCACCTTGTAATAATTGTGTTTCTGTGTTTTTGTTTAAGACTAAATCGGCTCCAACTTTATAATCTAGTAAATTGTTAGATTTTTTATAATATCCTTCCAAACTAAGTTCAATATTATCATTATCAAGATTTTTGTAAAAACCTAATGAGAATTGTTGAGCATCTTGTGGAGCAATGTGTAAGCCAGATAACTTCCATGCATCTGTAGGTGATTGAGTCGTATTATTGGTTAATAGGTGAATGTATTGGTACGTTTTGTCATAGCTTGCTTTTACAGAGAAATCATCAGTAAATAAATAACGTACTGCTAGTCTAGGTTCAAATCCGCCATAAGTTTTAATCACTTCATTTTTTTTGTAATATTGGGTGCCAACAACGGTATTATCATTAACAGGAGTATTATCTCCGTAAACTCTTTGTGTTGATTCTCCTAATGCCGAATATGTTGAATAACGCAGCCCCATACTAACTAATATTTTTTCGCTTAGATTATAATTGTCCGAAATGTAAACGGCAGATTCTACTGCTTTTTCGTCAGCTATAGTTATTGGAATTAATGTAGAGTTGGGATTTTTTGGGTTGAGATATCCAGGTTCAACATTATACAGTTTGCTTGAAACTCCATAATTAAAAGCGTGCTTATTATTTGGTGTATAATTACCATTTAATATAACTTGAGTTTCATTTAATTTATAACCGTAATCAAAAGAATTCATTCCTCCATTATCATAGTCGATATTAAATTTGTATTCACTATTTGTAAAAATTAAGTCAGCTTTACTTTTGTTATTAAATGCATGGTTCCATTTTAATGAAATTAGGGCATTACTATATTTATAAACAGAATCTGAAGAGATACTAAAACGATCTTTGCTGTAATACAAGGTAGATTCAATAGTATTGTTGGTATTTATTTTATGATTGTATTTTAGAATACCATCAAAAAATGCAGCTTGGCTATTATTTAAAGATTCATTATCTATTTTTTTCAAAATCCACTCAGAATAAGTAGCTCTTACACCAACTAACAAGCTAGATTTATTTTTTATAACAGGAGTTCCTATAGAAAGATTACTTGTTACAGATCCAATTCCTCCCTCTCCAGAAAATTTTTCCGGATTACCATTTTTTGTTGTAATGTCAAAAACAGAGGATAGTCTGCCTCCAAATCGAGCAGGAATACTTCCTTTATAAATATCCACTTTACTGGTAGTATAAGGATTGACTGCAGAGAAAAATCCTAAAAAATGAGATGTATTATATAAAACGGCATTATCTAAAAGGATAAGATTTTGATCATCTTTACCTCCTCTAACATTGAAACCAGCAGAACCTTCTCCGGTAGTTTTTATTCCCGGTAAAGTTGTAGCTACTCTAAAAATGTCTCTTTCTCCAAGAACTAGAGGAACATTCTTTATTCCTTCTACATCTATAGTAGAAACTCCAGCAATGACATTCTTTACGTTTTTATTTGCGTCTTTCTTTATGATAACTTCATCTAATTCATTTATGTTCTCATAAAGAGTTACGTCTAGTTTTCCATTGCCATAAATCATGACAGTCTCCGTATTTTTTTTGTGACTGATTGACTCTATTTCAATATAATTAAGACCATAGGGAACTTCAATAGTGTAGTATCCTTCATTATTGGTAACTGTGCTTGTGTTTTTATCACGTATTCTAATCGTAACGTTAGAAAGAGGTTTTTTTGTTTTTTCATTTTTTATAAAACCAGAAAGAGTATATGATTTTAATTCTCCTCCCTTTTTTTCTTTACCAATGTAAGTTATGCCAGAATTAATATTGTTGTGTATTATTGTATCATATTGTTGATGAAATATTGGTTTTGCAGAGTCTTTATTCTCAGTTTTATCTATTTGTGGAGTTGATGAAGACCCAAAATAATCGTTGGGTAGCGAATTGTGAATGATGCTGTTTTTTGTTAGAATTATTTTTTTGTCAGAAATAAAATAATTCAGATTAGTCTTCTCAAAAAGATTATCTAATATATCTTCAACCGAAGTATTTACATAATTTTTATTAATTAAGACGGCATCAACAGTATTAAGCCAATTTGTATCAAAATAAAATTTATAATCTGTAGTTTTTTCAATTTTCTCTAATGCAGTTTTTAAATCAACGTTATTAAATTCAATGGATATTTTATTTCCTTTTTCTTGACTAAATGATAACGCATGAAAAGTTAATAAAAATAGGGTTAGTATAATTTTTCTCATTTTTTAATTGAATACATTAGTTAGAGGGAGTACTGTTGATTTCTTTTATTAGATTTTCAATGAAAATTTTCTTATCCGATTCCTCTAACTGAGAATAGTTATTGTAATAATTTTTTATTTTACTTTTAGACTCGGGAAATATTTTGATAATATCACTTTTGGAACTTATTTTATAATAGTTGCCTTTGTGTTTTAGGATAAAATCATTCTTCTCAATAAATTCATCAAATGTATTTTGGTTAGCTACATCAGAAATTCTTTTATTATCAATAATCTTTCCTCTGTTTTTATGATGTTTAATATAAAGAACATCATCTGGAGAATAAATAATTTCTTGATAATAACCATTCATGTAGTCTGGACATGTAGGATTGTTGTAGTTTACATTAATAAAATTCTTATTATTAATGCTAAAACTAGCTGTTTTTTCTTTTATAACATTAATTCCTAGGTAGTCAAATTCGCCAGTGGCTTTTAAGACCAGAACATCATTATTAACATCGTATTTAAGATCAAGGTTATTATAGTCTTGACCTTCATAGTTAAGATTTCCAATACTAAAGTTATTTGAAAAATAATAACTATGGCTGTTATCTATTGTTCTGTAATAGTTCACATGGCGTGAGCCATTGTATATTGCTAAATTTTCTTTACCTATGGCTTTATCAAACAAATTATGTATAGAAGTTTCTTTGTTTGTTTGAGAATGTAAAGCATTAATGCTTATGATAACGCCAAGTAATAGTAATGTTAGTTTGTTTTGGGAATTTTTCAACTGTATCTTTTGATATAAAGTTAATTTCTTGCTTAATTTCAAAAGTATTAAAAAAATGTTATAAATATCACGTAAATGTGTTAAATAGTAATAAAATAACTACTCCAAAAACTAAAAAAAATGATTATTCCTTTAAAACAGTAGGTCTACCTGAGAATTTATTTTCTCGACATAATAATCTATTTTTCGATTGGCTCGATTGTAGAATGAATTTTGCTCTTTGATTCCCGAAGCGCCTAAAGACTTTGAGTTGATAATTTGCTGCTTAAAGAATTGATGTACGTTTTTGCAACTATCTACATTATCAGTAATAAAATAACCGAGTAAGGTATAAGGAACAAACATGGTTAGTTTTTCTTCGGTTTCTATGAGCATATTATTGTTTAATAATATTAACTCGTTGTAGTATATAGTGAAATTAGAATTTGGTTTATTGCCTTTTTCCTGAATAGAATTAATGATCCTTTTTAAGTCTTTACATAGTGCATTTGCATTTTTAAGATTAAGTAAACCAGCTTCATAAAAATATAAAATTTGCTGCAGACTACTGTTTATCGTGGTGTCATTCCATATCTCATTTACAATAGCATTTTCATAAACATTTTTCAATTTTTGCATGTATTCGGTAAAGGATTCTTCGATTACAAAATTTTCAAAAGTAACTTTCTTCTGTTTAGTATTTAAAAGATTCAGCCATACAAAAGCTTTGAATTTTGATAAGATAGTTCCTTCCATAAAATAGAATAACGGAATATCCTTGGCGGAATAAAAAAGAGTAGTTTTTGGATTTTTGGTTAAAAATTCAATTTGTTCTGCCGAAGTTTTGAAATACTGAAGCATATCTTTTAATGTCTCTATTTCAATTGTTTTTTCAACAATAACTTTTTCTTTTTTTGAAAATAAATTATCTAACGAAATATTAAAATGATCTGCAAGTTTGATGGTTTCGTCTATCGAAAATTTACTTTTTTCGGATATTCTTCGGTGCGATGCATCATAGCTAATCTCTAAAACAGAGGCGACTTCATCTATTAAAGAGGCTGACTTAGAAACTTTACTTCTAATTGCTTTTAGAAATGATTCTTGATATTTCATAATTTGCGATAATCACAAATATAAGAAATAGTTTTATTGATTTAAGCAAATTTATATGTGATTATTGCGATAGGTTTGTCCTGTAATTTTAAAATAATGATTTATGAAAACATCAATTTTGGTATCCTTATTATTTGGTTTTGGAGGAATATATGCTCAGGATACAATTAGAATTCAGACTATTGATTCTATTGCGCAGCACTCGAAAATTTTTAGCCTATCTCCAATTTCTAAAAAAGTAAATAAAGTAAACGGATTAGCTCTTGGGGTTGGACATGTTGAAAATAGACATATAAAGTCTCAAACAATTAATGGGATAAATATAGAAGCAAACCCAGCGCCAGCTGCTGGAGCTTTATATGCTTTTATGTGTTTAATGTATATTGATAAAGTAATCGAAAATCATAAAAAAGAAGATGCTTTAAAATCTACTGAAGAAGATTATAAAATTAAAAACATGAATTATACGCCTTATTTAAAATTGAATGGTTTGAATGTTAGTTCCGGATGTTTTTTTACAACCACCAGTATGAATGGATTAAATATTTCTGCAGGAAACAAATTCAATAATTTTAACGGACTTTCGGTTACTGTTTTGGGTACAATTGCAGATAATCAGAATGGAATTTCAATAGGATTGTATAGTGCAAATAATAATTTAGCAGGTTCTGCGATTGGCGTTTACAACAAATCATATCAGTTGAACGGATTGCATGTTGGAGTTTTTAATAAGGCTAAAATTAATAAAGGGTTACAGATAGGTGTTTTTAATAAATCAAATTCTAAAGGTTTTCAGTTAGGGCTTTGGAATGTGAATGATAAAAGGACAATGCCTTTTTTAAATTGGTAGAATCATGAAAAAAGTTCGTTTTTTGCTTATTATGACTCGATTAATGTTGGGTTTTGTAATGATTGCAATAGCAAACAATTATTTTGCTTATGTTAGATTGGTTTTAGTCTTGTTGATGATATTGGGCTTGTTGACAGATATTTTTGATGGTATAATTGCTCGTAAAGTGGGTGTTTCGTCAGAAAAATTACGCCGCATGGATAGTCAGGTAGATTTAGTTTTTTGGCTCTGTGTGGGTTGGTGTACTTGGTTATTAAATCCAGAAATAATCCGTGACCATAAATATGCTATTATTTCAATTTTTGTAATGGAAGGTTTAACGTATGTTTTTAGTATTCTAAAATTCGGAAAAGAAACATGTACACATGCTATTTTATCTAAATTATGGGGAGTAACATTATTAGTTGCATTTGTCTCTATGATTGGTTTTGGTCATGCTGGAATTCCTTTTTTTCTTGCAGTATTTTTTGGGATAGTAGGGCATATTGATGTTTACCTGATCATTTATTTTTTACCTAAATGGACGCATGATGTTCCGAGTTCTTATCATGCTTATTTAATTCGGGAAGGAAAAACAATTAAAAGGCACAGATGGTTTAATGGGTAATTGTTTAAAATGGATTGCAGGATGAGTTTTGTGTAATATTTAGATGTGTTAAATTAAAACGAAAAACCCCAATTCAAGCAAATGAATTGGGGTTTTCTATGAATAAACCTTTAGTAAACTAAGATCTGATTACTCTTTTTTCTCCTCACGTGGAGGTCTTGGAAGAAGTGCTTTTCTTGACACTTTTTCTTTTCTTGTTTTAGGATCAAGTCCAAGGTATTTAACTTGAAAAACGTCTCCCATGTTAACTACATCAGTAACATTTTCAGTACGTTCCCAAGCTAGCTCTGATACGTGAAGTAAAACTTCGTTTCCTGGTGCAGCAGTATATTCTACTACAGCTCCAAAATCAAGCATTTTAATTACTTTAACTTCGTAAGCTTCGCCCATTTGAGGTTTGAAAGTAATAGATTGAATTTTAGCTAAAACAGCTTCAATTCCTGCAGGATCTGTACCTAAGATTTCGATAACACCTTGTTCATCAACTTCATTGATTACAATAGTTGTTCCAGTAGCTTTTTGTAATTCTTGAATTACTTTTCCTCCAGGTCCAATTAATGCTCCAATAAAGTTTCCAGGAATAGTTCTAGTGATGATTTTTGGAGAATGCGCTTTAACGTCTGCTCTTGGAGCAGCAATAGTTTCAGTTAGTTTTCCTAAAATGTGTAAACGTCCTTCACGTGCTTGCCCTAAAGCTTGCTCCATGATATCATAACGTAAACCATCAATTTTAATATCCATCTGGCAAGCTGTAATACCGTCAGCAGTTCCAGTTACTTTAAAGTCCATGTCTCCTAAGTGATCTTCATCACCTAAAATGTCAGACAATACAGCAAATTTATCACCGTCAGTAATTAATCCCATAGCAATTCCAGAAACTGGTTTTACCATTTGAACTCCAGCATCCATCAAAGCCATTGTTCCAGCACAAACTGTAGCCATAGAAGAAGAACCGTTAGATTCTAAAACCTCAGATACAATACGGATAGTGTAAGGACAATCAGCAGGGATCATGTTTTTTAAAGCTCTTTGAGCTAAGTTACCGTGACCAACTTCTCTTCTTGAAGTTCCTCTTAGAGGTTTTGCTTCACCAGTCGAGAAAGGAGGGAAGTTATAGTGTAAGTAGAATTTCTCTTCACCTTGTTCAGATGGAGAATCAATTTGGTTAGCTTCTCTAGAAGTTCCTAAAGTTACTGTAGCCAATGCTTGAGTTTCTCCACGTGTAAATAAAGAAGAACCGTGAACTCTTGGTAAATAATCAATTTCACACCAGATTGGTCTGATATCTGTAGTTTTTCTACCATCTAAACGAACACCTAATTCTAATACTACGTTACGAACAGCTTCTTTGTTTGTTTTGTAGAAATATTTAGAAACTAAATCTCCATCAGCAGCTAATTCTTCTTCAGTAAATAAAGCTTTTACTTCTTCTTTTACTTCAGCAAATGCAGCAGTTCTTTCGTGTTTAGCCGAACCAACTTTTGCAATAGCATAAATTTTATCGTATGCTGCGGCTTTTACTTTTTTATAAATTTCTTCGTTTTCTTTCTCACCTTCGTAAGTACGAATTTCTTTTTTACCAAAAGCAGCTTGCAAACGTAATTGTGCTTGGATTTGAACTTTAATAGCTTCGTGAGCAAATTTAATTGCTTCTACCATTTCAGCTTCTGAAATTTCTTTCATCTCTCCTTCAACCATCGCAACTGAGTCCATAGAAGCTCCAATCATCATGTCGATGTCAGATTTTGCTAAGTCTTCTCTACTTGGGTTAATTACAAATTTTCCGTCAATACGTGCAACACGTACTTCAGAAATTAAGTTGTAAAAAGGAATATCTGAAACTGCTAATGCTGCAGATGCAGCTAAACCAGCTAAAGCATCAGGCATAACAGTTTCGTCATGAGACATTAATTGAATCATAACTTGTGTTTCAGCATGGTAATCATCTGGGAAAAGCGGACGTAAAACACGGTCAACTAATCTCATTGTTAATACCTCGCTATCGCTTGGACGAGCTTCTCTCTTGAAGAAACCTCCTGGGAAACGACCAGCTGCTGCAAATTTTTCGCGATAATCTACCGTTAATGGTAAAAAATCAACATTTGGGTTAGCGCTACGTGCAGATACTGCTGTTGCAAGTATCATCGTATCGCCCATTCTTACTACTACAGAACCATCAGCTTGTTTAGCTAAACGTCCTGTCTCGATTGTGATGCTTCTGCCATCACCTAAATCGATTTTTTCTACAAATAATTGTGGAATCATAAATTTTTCCTTATTGGTTATACAATGGGTTTTAGTTGTGTTGTAGTTGTTGTTGTGCGTAGTTAATGCCTAAAACCCAATGAAAAACCAAACTTTTTTTCTTTGTTTGTGTAAAAACAAAAAGAGGCACTCTCGCACCTCTTTTTTATATTGATTATTTTCTGATATTCAATACTTTGATAATCTCACGATATCTGTTGATTTCTTTTTTCTTCAAGTAATCTAACAAAGCTCTTCTTTTACCTACTAAAAGTACAAGTGAACGCTCAGTGTTATAATCGTGACGATTTTTTTTCAAGTGTTCAGTTAAGTGTGAAATTCTGTAAGTGAACAATGCGATTTGACCTTCAGCTTTTCCAGTGTTTGTAACATCACCGTGTTGTGCAAAAATCTCTTCCTTTTTTTCTTTAGTTAAATACATTCCAATATTATTTAATGATTTTTATGTATGTCATACAACTTTTGTAAGACGGGTGCAAAAATAGTACTTTTTTCTCTAAAAATAAATTTTATTGAGTATTTTTTCTAATTGTTATAGGTAATGTGTACAGAACTCTTATGGGAATTCCTCTTTTAGTCCCCGGATTCCAATTTTTAGCGTGTTTAATCACGCTAATTGCGTTTTCGTCTAATCCGTAACCAATTCCTTTTAGGATTCGAGGTTCAACTAATTTTCCTTCTTTGTCTACTATAAAGGATAAATATATTTTTCCCGAAACTTTATTTCTAGCTTCATTAGGGATGTACATTGCTTTTGCAACATAACTATAAAAAGAATTAATTCCTTTTTTAGGTGCTGGAGCTTGAAATATAATAGTGTATGGATGTTCAATGTTTAAAGAGTCAGTACTTACTCCCGAAATTAATTTACCATTTTCATAGTTCTCGACAAAAGTATATTTGCTTTTTTTACTTTTCCCTTTCCAGGTTCCATCAGGGAATCCATTTTTTACTTTTCCGCTTTCTTCATTTCCATTGTCGTCGATATCTTCATAATCGCCATTTCCTTCTGATACTTTTTGTTCTTTTTGAAGATTCCAATAGTTGTTAATTTTAAACTCAACAATTTTTTCTTTGTTTTCGAAATATTCGATTTCAGATTTTAAATTTCCGTTATCGTACCAATTGTATTCTTTTCCAGTTTTTTTTCCATCAGAATAGCTAACAGATGTTTCTCTGTTTCCATTTTCATAATAATAAACAGATTGTCCTTCTTTTCTTATTATGTCTTTATCAGATGAAGTACTAATCATCTTTATAGCTTTCGATTTATAGAAATCCTTAAAAATATAAGCTTTTTTATCCGAATAATATTCTTCAATAAGTCTTACATATTTGTGGTTTCCTTCTGAGGTTTCTGCCCACATAGAATCTAAGTAAACTAATTTGCTTACTGGTGTTGGAGCTTGAGCTAATAGTTTTGTAGTTACTAATAAGAATAATGCAATCGTAAAATAATAATAGGAAAGACCAGATTTCATTTGTATTTGGTTTTTAAGAATAAAAAACAAATATAATAGTATTTTTAATACAATTTCGCAACTTCCAAATTTACAAACTCTAAAAATATTTCGTCAGCTTCTGTAAAAGGGTCAATAACATGACTATCAATATCAATTTGACCAATATTTACTCCGTCAACAAATAAAGGAACCACGATTTCAGATTTTACGGTAAAACTACAAGCAATATAATTGTCTTGAGCGGCAACATCTGGAACTACAAAATTAGCATTGCTTTCAGCAACTTGTCCGCAGATTCCTTTTCCAAAAGGAATTACAGTATGATCAGTTTCAGCTCCTACGTACGGTCCTAAATGCAATGTTTTATTTTCGTGATTGGCAAAATAAAATCCAACCCAGTTATAATAGTCAACATTGTCGCTTAATAATTGACAAATGTTTAATAGTTTTTCGTCTCTAGACTGATTTGTATCTGCTACAATTGCAGTTATTTTTGGTTGTAATTCCTGAAAAGTCATCTTATTTAGTTTTTATACAAAAGTATTTAAAGCCAAATTCAAAAAATACATAAATTTGTTAAAAATTTCTCTTGAAAAAATATTTAATCCAGTACAAGCCTTTTCTTCTTTTTATAGGTACATTTTTTGGGACTTATATTCTATTGACATTAGTTTATCAATTCTATTTGGGTAGTTTTGAGAATGATAAAATAGATGGAATAACAAAATTAGTAGGCAAGCATACCGAGTGGTTATTACAATTATTTAATAATGATGCTAGGGTTGATGAAATTCCCTCAGAGCCATATTTACAGATATTCTACAATCGGGAAGTAGTTGCTGTAATTGTAGAAGGTTGTAATGCGATTAGCGTGATTATTTTGTTTGTCGCTTTTATAGTCGCTTTTTCAGGTAAATTAAAGCCGACATTGTTTTATATTCTGGGAGGAAGTTTTTTTATTTATATTCTTAATATTTGCCGAATCGCTTCATTAGCAGGATTGTTATATTATTTTCCAGAGAAAACACATCTCTTACATGGTGTGCTTTTTCCATTGGTTATTTATGGAGTAGTTTTTATTTTGTGGATTATTTGGGTAAGTAAATTTTCAAAATATGCTAAATAATATTCTTCAAAATAAATCAAGAATTTTTCTCTTAATTGTGTTTGTGTTTCTTCTGGCAGGCATAAGAGCATACGAAAATCAATTATTTTATGATCCTTTTCTCGTTTATTTCGAGAGGGATTATAAAGAACTTCCTTTGCCTGAATTCAATTCGATTCAATTGTTTTTGGGATTGTTATTTAGGTATTTCTTAAATACGATTATATCATTAGGAATAATTTATGTTATTTTTAGAGAAACAGAACTGGTTAAGTTTGCTTCGGTTTTATATGTTCTGTTTTTTCTTATCCTCATTATTGCTTTCTATTGTATTATTTATTTTTATGGCAACCATAATAATTTGATTCTTTTTTATGTACGTCGTTTTTTAATTCAACCTATTCTTATACTGTTGTTTATTCCTGGATTTTATTATCAAAAAATAAATAAATAGCCCTTTTTTCGTACCTTTATTAGTCGATTTGTATTTGTTTAATTTTCAAATCAAAAAATAAATGAAAGTTGTAAAAAAATCAGGAGATACTGTTGTTTTTGATAGAAAGAAATTAGAGAAATCTCTTTTGAATTCTGGTGCAAATCAATCAGTTGTTCAGGATGTTTTACAAATGATAGAGAAAGAAATGTACGAGGGGATTTCGACCAAGAGAATCTATAAGATGGCTTTTAAGTTGTTAAGAAAAATATCCCATTCGCATGCGGCACGTTATAACCTAAAAGAAGCCATTCAGTTATTAGGACCTGCTGGTTTTTACTTCGAAAAATATATTGCCAGACTTTTTTCTAAAGAAAATTATGAAACAAAGACTAATTTGACTTTGCAAGGTAAATGTGTTACTCATGAAATAGATGTCCTGATAAAAAAGAATGATGTCATTGCAATGGTAGAATGTAAGTTTCATATGGGAAAAGAAGCATCTACAGATGTAAAAGTGCCAATGTATATTCTATCCCGATTTAATGATATTAAAGAAAGGAAACATCCTGTTTTTACAGACAAAGATGTTATCTCAGAGTGTTGGATAGTTACCAATAATCGATTTACATTGGATGCGATGACTTTTGGAGCGTGTTCAGGATTAAATTTATTAAGTTGGGATTATCCTGCGAACAATAACTTGAGAACAAAGAATGAGAATAATAATCTATATCCTATAACTTGTTTAACCACACTTGCCTTGGCCGAAAAGGATAAATTATTGGCTTTGGATGTGATTTTGGTTAAAGAATTGTTGAATAACCGCAGTTGTTTAGAAGAAATTGGATTGAGTTCTCAAAGAATAAAAAGTGTTACAAAAGAGGCCTCAGAATTATGTAGGTATTCTTGAAAGTATTGCTTTTTGTTGTCGGTGTAATTTAAATTCAAATAAAATGAAAGTCAAATTCATTGGAGGTGCGGGAACAGTAACAGGTTCAAAAACGTTGATTGAGAGTAATGGGGTTAGAATTTTAATTGATTGTGGGCAGTTTCAGGGGATAAAACCTTTGCGGGAACTCAACTGGGAACCTTTGCCTATTTTACCTTCAACTATAGATTTTGTGTTGCTTACACATGGGCATTTAGATCATTGTGGTTGGTTGCCGAGATTGGTATACCAGGGATTTAAAGGGAAAATATATTGTTCTGGTCCTACAAAAGAAATAGCCAAGCTTATTCTTCTGGATAGTGCTAAGATTCAGGAAGAAGAAGCTAATAAAGCTAACGAAGAGCAATATTCTAAACATGAAATAGCAGAACCACTTTATACAGTGGAACAAGCCAGGAAAGTCTTCCCGCTTTTTAGAGTGGTAACAGTAAATGAACCATTTCTTTTAGAAGCAGATATTTCAGCAGTTTTTTTTACTGCGGGACATATTATGGGAGCTTGTAGCATTGCATTAATAGTTGAGAAAAAAACACTAGTTTTTTCGGGAGATATCGGTCGTGATAATGATGTACTGTTATATCCTCCAGAAAAACCTAAAACTGCTGATTATATATTTTTAGAAAGTACTTACGGAAACCGATTGCATCCAGATATCGATGCTAAAGATGAACTGGAAAAATACATCAATGCTACATTTCAGAAAAAGGGAACAGTTATCATTCCTAGTTTTGCTGTAGAGCGAGCACAAAGTGTAATGTATTTGTTGTGGCAGCTTAAGAAAGAAGGTAGGATCCCGAATATTCCTTATATTATTGATACACCAATGGGAATTAGTGCCTTAGAAATCTTTATGAATAATAGAGAATGGCATAAATTAACGATGGAAGAATGTACAGGTATGGCCAAAATGTTTTCTCTAGTTTCGGATTATCAGGAAACGATGGATATTATTTATAATAAAAGTACAAAGGTTATTATTGCGGCAAGCGGAATGGCAACAGGAGGAAGGGTTCTAAATTATTTTGAACATTATATCGGATTGCGTGAAACAACGGTAATTATTGTTGGTTATCAAGCCGAAGGAACTCGTGGTAGAAAGTTATTAGAAGGTGATAATGAAATTAAAATTAGAGGTAAATATTTCCCAGTTAAAGCTAAGATTTTAGAAATAGCGGGACTTTCTGCTCATGGCGATCAGGATGATTTGCTCCTTTGGCTTTCGGCATTAGAAAATAAGCCTAAAAAAGTTTTTCTGGTTCATGGAGAAAATGTTCCTGCAGATGCGCTTCGTATAAAAATTAAAGAGAAATACGGTTTTAATTGCTCTATTCCTTTAATGGGGCAGGAGTTTGACTTGTAAAAGGTACTTTTTGAAATTTTTAACAAGAATTTGATTTTAAGAATTGATTATAATGCTAATTTTGCAGACGATATGAATATAAAAAAATGCACTAGTTTATTTTTAGCATTTCTACTATTGGTTTGCAATGTAGGGCTAGCTTTTGATGTGCATTATTGTGGCGACAAATTAGCTTCAATTTCATTAAACAAAACTGTAGAGGCTCCACCAACAAAAACATGTTGTGGAATTACTTCCGAAAAAAAATCATCCTGCTGTAAAGATAAAGTAGTCCATTTTGAGAAAAAGTCAGATACAGCTACGATTAAAACATTCTTGTTTCAGTTTGATTTTCCTTTTACACTACAAGAATTTAAAACTGTTGCTTTTTTCTCTATTCCGAGTTTTAAAAACAAACAGATAATTGCATATTATAGCGATGCTCATGCACCTCCGCTATTTAAACTCTATCACCAATATATATTTTACGCCTGATTTTAATGTTTTTTAAAGTCAAATCATTCAGTATGGTTTGAATCTACTTTTTTTAAACATTAAAATTATTCTCATGAAAAAAAATATAGCACTTTTTGCTATGCTTTTGCTTTGTATTCCTGTTTTTGCGCAAGAAAAATTGGAAGAAGTTAAGATTACTAAAAAGCAAAAAGGAATTAAAAAATCATATACACTTACAGGAAATACTTCGCTTATAACAAGTAAAGAATTGCTTAAAGCAGCTTGTTGTAATCTTGCCGAAAGTTTTGAAACTAATCCATCTATTGATGTTAACTTTTCGGATGCATTAACGGGAACGAAGCAAATTAAAATGTTGGGGCTTACGAGTCCATATTTAATGATTACTGAAGAGAATGTTCCATCAGTTCGTGGAGCTTCTCAAGCCTATGGAATGTCATTTACACCAGGAACTTGGGTCGAAAGTATTCAGATAACCAAAGGAGCTGGAAGTGTTGTAAATGGTTACGAAAGTATTTCCGGACAAATAAACACAGAGTTGTTAAAGCCGATGAGTGATATCCCGTTCTTCCTGAATGCTTATGGCTCTACCGATTCACGATTTGAATTAAATACGCATTTTACTAAGCAACTTTCGGATAAATGGGCAACAAGTTTGTTGGTTCATGGTAACGCGCGTGTTGCAAAAACCGATATGAATGATGATGGATTTATGGATAATCCATTAGCGAAGCAAATCAATATTCTAAATCGTTATCAATATACTAATGCCGAGAAAGGTTGGGTTGGTTTTGTTAATCTTAGGTATATGAATGACAAAAAGCAAACGGGCGAACTTGACTTTGATAAAGATCGAGATAAAGGCACAACTAATTATTGGGGATCTGAAATAAATACAGAGCGAATTGATGTTTCGACCAAAATAGGTTATATTTTTCCAGATATGCCTTTTCAGAGTATTGGTTTTCAGAACGCATTTAATAGTCATAATCAGAAATCATACTATGGTTTAAATGATTATAATATCAAGCAGAATAGTTATTATTCTAATTTGATTTTTAATTCTATTATCGATAATACAAAGAATAAATTCGCAGCAGGATTAAACTTTACATACGATCAATACCAGGAGTTTGTGAATGTAACTGATTATAGCCGAATCGATAATTCTGTTGGAGCTTTCTTTGAATATACATATGACAACACGGATAACTTCAGTATTATTTTAGGTGGAAGAATAGATAACCATAATCGGTTGGGAACTTTTGTAACACCACGTTTGCATGTAAGGTACAACCCTTGGGAAAAAGCAGTTTTGAGATTCTCAGCAGGAAGAGGAAAACGTTCGGCTAACATTTTTGCCGAGAATCAGCAACTCTTTGCTAGTTCAAGAGTATTCTCGATTCTTGATAATAGCGGTAAAATTTACGGAATGAATCCTGAGATCGCTTGGAATTATGGGTTGAGCTTTTCACAAAGATTTTCTCTTTTTGATAGACATGCCGAAGTTGTTTTTGATTTATACAGAACCGATTTTCAAAATCAGGTTGTTGTAGATGTAATGCAAAGTCCACAGGAAGTTTTATTCTATAATTTAAACGGAAAATCATATGCTAATAGTTTGCAAGTTGAGTTTAATTATGAATTATTAAAGAATTTTAATTTCCGTTCGGCTTATAAATATTATGATATTCGAACAGATTATTTATCTGGAAATTACGCAAGACCGTTGCAAGCAAAACATCGTTTTTTTGGTAATCTGGAATATGAAACAAATCTTGTTGACGGAAAGCAATGGAAAATGGACTATACTTTTAATTGGATTGGACAACAGCAATTACCCAACACAGCTTCAAATCCAGAAAAGGATAGATTGCCTGAGTTTTCACCTTCATACTCTTTGATGAATGCACAAGTAACAAGAGTTTTTTCGGATACTTTTGAAGTGTATGTAGGAGGGGAGAATATTGGAAATTACCGACAAGACAAGGCTATCTTAGGTAGTGATAATCCGTTTGGGCCAGATTTTGATGCGTCGATTGTCTATGCTCCGGTTTTTGGACAAATGTATTATGCAGGATTACGATTTAAAATAAAATAAAAACAACTTAAATATAATTTAATAAACCCTTAAAAATAAAACAAAATGAAATCGAAGATTTATGAACTCCCAAAAAATAATAGAAAAATGATGAGTAATAATGTAATAATAGTTTTACTGGTGACACTTTTCTCATTTGCTGCTCAGGCACAAGAGAAAAAGAATAAGAATGCAAAATACGAGACAGAAGTAAGTGGTAATTGCGAGGATTGTAAAAAGCGAATAGAAAAAGCAGCTTTTAGTGTTTCGGGAGTGAAATCGGCAACATGGGATATTAGTACCCATAAATTAAATTTAATCTTGAATGAAGAGAAAACTTCACTTGTAGATGTAAAAAATGCTATTGCCAAAGTAGGTCATGATACTGATGCTGCGAAGACTACGCAAGATGTTTATGATGGACTTCCGACGTGTTGCCAATATGAAAGAAAATAATATTAGAGAGCAAGTGTGAATTTGACTTTTTATAGCGTTAATAAAACTTTAAAATATGCCAATTTATTGTGGCTAAACTAATTTATTATTACTTTCACCAACTTATAAATTTAACGAATAAATCGCTTATATGAATAATTTTGATTGGACTCAATTAATCAATCCTGAGTTTTATATTACCCTTACCATTGGTGGATTTCAAATTGGTTTATACATTGTTATATTTATAGTTTTTGCCGAAACAGGACTTTTTGCAGGTTTCTTTTTACCAGGTGATAGCTTACTTTTTTTAGCAGGAATTTATAGCCGTGATTTAATCCAGAATATGGTTTATATCGAAAGCGACTTTATAAATGTTTTTTTGCTCTCTTTAATGGTGGCTATTTCTGGAATTTTTGGTAATATGACTGGATATTGGTTTGGAGCCAAAAGCGGTTATTATTTATTTAAAAAAGAAGATACATTTTGGTTTAAGAAAAAATACTTGTTACAATCAAAAGATTTCTTTGAAAAATACGGAGGTAAAGCTATAATCTATGCTCGTTTTTTACCAATTTTTAGAACATTTGCTCCTATAGTTGCAGGAATTGTATCTATGGACAAAAAGAAATTTATGTTCTACAATATTTTAAGTTCATTTTTATGGGCTTTCATTCTGATATTTTCAGGACACTATCTTTACGGTGTGTTTTTGAAACAAGGAGTTGACTTAAAGCAGCATATTGAATACATCATTATAATTATTGTTATCATAACGACTTTTCCAGTTTTAATGAAACTACTAAAGAAAAGACCAGCAGATAAAATACAATAGATATTAAAACTAAGAAATCCGAAGCTTAAACTTCGGATTTTTTTATTTATGATTGTTATCATAACAACTTTTTAGCTTTAATAAATTGCTAAAGAAGAGATAGTAGAAAAAATACGATAGGTATTAAAACAAAAAATCCGAAGCTATAAACTTCGGATTTTTTTATTTCGGGACTTTTGTAAGTCAGAAAGGATATTACATCATTCCTGGCATACCTCCACCCATTGGGTTTCCGCCTCCATTATCTTCTTTAATATCGATCAAAGCACATTCAGTAGTTAAGATCATACCTGCTACAGAAGCAGCATTTTCTAAAGCTACACGAGTTACTTTTTTAGGATCGATAATCCCTGCTTTAAGCATATCTACATACTCGTCAGTTTTAGCATTGTATCCAAAATCACCAGAACCTTCGGCAACTTTAGCAACAACTACAGAACCTTCAAGACCTGCGTTTTCAACGATAGTTCTTAACGGAGCTTCTACAGCACGAGACACGATTTGAATACCTGTAGCTTCATCAGCATTGTCAGCTTTGATTTCGCTTAAAGCGTTTTTAGCTCTTAACAAAGCAACTCCACCACCAGCAACAATTCCTTCTTCAACAGCAGCACGAGTAGCATGTAATGCATCATCAACTCTGTCTTTTTTCTCTTTCATTTCTACTTCAGATGCAGCACCAACATAAAGAACAGCAACACCACCAGCTAATTTAGCTAAACGTTCCTGTAATTTTTCTTTGTCATAATCAGAAGTTGTAGCTTCCATTTGACCTTTAATTTGGTTTACACGATTTTTGATCATGTCAGCTTCGCCAGCACCACTTACAATTGTGGTGTTATCTTTATCGATAGTTACTTTTTTAGAAGTACCTAACATTTCGATTGTAGTGTTTTCTAAAGTATAACCTCTTTCTTCAGAGATTACAGTTCCGCCAGTTAAGATAGCGATATCTTCTAGCATTGCTTTTCTTCTGTCTCCAAAACCAGGTGCTTTTACAGCAGCAATTTTAAGAGCTCCACGTAATTTGTTAACTACAAGAGTTGATAAAGCTTCTCCGTCAACATCTTCAGCAATAATTAATAATGGTTTTCCTGATTGAGCTACTGGCTCTAAAACTGGTAAAAGTTCTTTTAAAGAAGAAACTTTTTTGTCGTATAAAAGGATATATGGGTTCTCTAATTCTACTTCCATTTTTTCAGGATTTGTAACGAAATATGGAGAAAGGTATCCTCTGTCAAATTGCATTCCTTCTACAACATCTACGAAAGTATCTGTTCCTTTTGCTTCTTCAACAGTAATAACACCTTCTTTTCCAACTTTTGCGAAAGCAGTAGCGATTAACTCACCAATTACTTCGTCGTTATTTGCAGAAATAGATGCAATTTGTTTTATTTTTTCAGAATCACTTCCAACTACTTTAGCTTGTTTAGCTAAGTCGGCAACGATAGCTTCAACAGCTTTGTCGATACCACGTTTTAAATCCATTGGGTTAGCTCCGGCAGCTACGTTTTTCAAACCTTCTTTTACAATTGCTTGAGCTAAAACTGTAGCAGTTGTAGTACCATCTCCAGCTAAATCATTAGTTTTTGACGCTACTTCTTTAACCATCTGAGCTCCCATATTTTCTAATGGGTCTTTTAATTCGATTTCTTTAGCAACTGTAACACCATCTTTAGTTACGTTTGGTCCACCAAAAGATTTTCCGATGATTACGTTACGACCTTTTGGTCCTAAAGTTACTTTTACTGCATTTGCCAATGCATCAACACCACGTTTTAATCCGTCACGTGCTTCAATATCAAATTTTATATCTTTTGCCATTTTTGTTTTTAGATTTAGGCAGTATGCTTTAGGCTTTAAGCTAGGCTCATACTGCTGATTAATTTTGTTTTTTATTTAAATAGAATTGATTAAAGCTTTTTTTAAATTATAAATTTTGCTTTTAATTATATTTATCTCTTTTTCAAGGGGTTCATATAATTCAATACTAATGTAATTTAAATCTTTTGAGAGTAATAGTAAATATTCTGTTTCATTGGCAGAACCCAAAGCAATATTGAGAAACTGATTAAATTCTTTGTCGCTATTTCTTCCACATCCTTCACTAATATTTGTAGGTATTGACGAGGATGCTCTTCGAATCTGACTTGTTAATCCATACAATTCTTCTTTTGGGTATATAGAAGTAATTTTATATAGTTTTAAAGTAAAAGAATGACTTAACTGCCAGACATCATATTTCTTAAAATCTCTCATTTTTTTTTCGCATTAAGCTTTAGGTAATATATTTTAAGCAACTGAGGAAGCTTAAAGCCTACAGCTTATAGCGTAAAGCCTTTAGATTATCGCTAAGATATCATCTTCACGCATAATCAAATAATCAATTCCTTCATGTTTTAATTCGGTTCCTGCATATTTACCATAAAGAACAGTATCTCCAATTTTCACAGTCATAGTATGGTCTTTAGTACCATTACCTACGGCTACAACAGTTCCTTTTTGTGGTTTTTCTTTGGCAGTATCTGGAATAAAAATCCCTGACGCAGTTTTAGTTTCAGCAGCAACTGGCTCAATAAGTACGCGATCTGAAAGCGGTTTAATGTTTAAAGTCATGATTTTATAATTATGTTATGTTTATAATTTTGTTTGCTTATAAACTTTCAGAAACTATGCCACCTTAAAAAAACTGACATTATTTCTTATAAAAAATGCCAGCTTTGACAGGCTGGCATTTCTATATTTTATAAAGAATGTATTATTTTGCTGGGTTTGTCGCAGCAGGTGCTTCTTGTGCTGGAGCTGCAGGCGTAGTGACTGGAGCAGTAGTTGTAGATTTCTCGATAATTTTAGATTCTACATCGCTTAATGAACCAGTAAAACTTAAACTAGAAAGTAAGATTAATGCAATTAAAATTGTAGCCAAAGTCCAAGTACTTTTGTCTAAAAAGTCAGTTGTTTTTTGAACTCCACCTAACATTTGAGATCCACTTATTGTTGAAGATAATCCACCACCTTTAGGGTTTTGAACCATGATTACTACGATCAATAGAAAACATACTATTGTGATTAAAACTAAAAAAATTGAAAATGTGCTCATTGTTTAATTATTATTGTTATTTTGTTGTAATGTCTTAATATCCGAAATACGGTCTGCAAAGAAACTAATTTTTTCTGGATATTTCAAAATTAATATTTCATATGCTTGTATTGCTTTTGTATATTTCTTTTGTTCTAAATATACTCTGGCTAAAGTCTCTGTCATTAAATAGGTATTATCGTCCTTGTTAATGTCTATCTGTATGTTTGCTGCAACTGTTGTGGTTTGTTTTACAGGAGAGATTTTTGGGCTTGTTTCAATAAATTTATCTATTAACTCAGCTTTTTTCTTTTTCTCTTCGTCAATTTCGATTATAGAAGAATCAATTTCAACTGGTTTTACTTGTTTCTCTTCTTCCTTTTCTTCTTTTTCTTCGATTTTTACTTCAATTTTTTCTTCTTTCTTTTCCTCTTTTCGCTCAATAGGCTCCGTTCTGGAAAGTTGAAGCCACTCTTGAAAAGAATGTTTTTCGCTTTTTGAAAAATCTAAAGGTTTTCCTATTTCCAGGTTCTCTTCAGCAGTTTCTATAGCTTCAGTGCTTTCTATAGTTTCTAAGGTTTCTATAGTTTCTTCAGGAGTATTTACATTCTCCTCAATATTGGGTATAGATGCTTCCTTTATAGAAGTAAGAATAGAGCGCTCAATAGGATCTATTAATTTAGGTTCTACCTTTTCTATAAAATCTTCCAGAGCAACGACTTCAGGTAAAAGATGTTCGCTATCAACAACATTTATGTCTAAAAGAGCCAAAGCTTTTTTGTCATAATACTCTTTTTGAATGATCGAAAAAGTTTCGGATGTTATAAAATCAAATAAAATAGCTCTATCTGTTGTATGTGCAGCGGTAACTTTTAAGGCATAATTATACTTAAAACTGTTTTGACTGTAAAGCCCTTTTAATCGTAATGCTCTTGCACTCTGAAAATATGGAAATTCATTCAATACATTGCCTAATGCTTCCGTTTGCTTTTCTGTAATAGCATCGGGTCTGTTTATTAGGTATGTATAATCGTTAACATTCATTATATTCTGTTGTTTAATCGTTGAGTTGTTTATTTGTTTAATTGACTGTTTGTTTAATCGCTTTTATCAGTTGAACGATTAAACGATTCAACAGTTAAACACAAAATTACCATTTTGCCAACGACTCATTAAATATATCTTGGGTAATACGGTCGAAAATTTCTTTAAGAGCAGTGTCTAATACAGATCCTACAAGTTGATCTTGTGCAGGGTAATCATAATAGAATTCAAAAGATTTTTCGAAATCGTCAGTTTCTTTCTTTTTATTAGTGAATCGTACGTTTACACGAATTTTTAATCTGTTTTGAGACGCTTGTTGATCTGCTGTTGCAGTCATCGGGCTAATTCTGTAATCGGTAATTTCTCCTTCATATACTAAATCTCCACCTGTACTTACTAAATTCAGGTTAGTTTGATTTTGGATAAGATCCTGTAATTGTAAAGTGAAAGTACGATCCAGTCCTGGCTGAATTAAATCAGCATTATTCTGGAAGTAATTAACTTGAAATGTTTTTGCATCAATTTTTCCTGTTCCTGTAAAGTTGTAAACGGAACAACTACTAAAGGTGAAAAGAATTGCAATTATAATTAGGTACTGTATGTTTTTCATTTTATTTTTTAAAAGAACCAAAGGTATTTATTTTAGTTAATCAATTTTACTCCATTTGTTTTTTTACAAATCAAATTGTTTTATTTTTCGATATAAAGTTCGCTCCGAAATTCCTAATTCATCTGCAGCCGCTTTTCGTTTTCCTTTATTTTTTTCTAATGATTTTTTAATCATTTCGATTTCTTTTTGCTCTAACCGTAAAACCTCTTCTTCTTCGATTGTTTCTGCAAATAAATAATTGTCATCGTTTGACTGGTATTGTTCCTCACGATTAGGAGTTGTCATAACAGCTGTTCTTGGTTCTTCTTCAAAATCAATTTCGCTATCATTTTCTTGGGAACCATATATTTTTTTGATCAAATTTTTATTGGTTTCCTGCACATTTGCGCTACCATTTTGCATTAATTCCAGAGTAAGTTTCTTTAAATCATGTAAATCACTTTTCATGTCAAAAAGAACTTTGTATAAAATCTCTCTCTCCGTATTAAAGTCGCTATCATTCTTCTTATCATTAATAACAGAAGGTAAATTTGGACCTTCGGCTGGTAAGTAAGATTGTAGTGTTGCAAGAGTAATATCGCGATTTGTTTCCAGAACCGAAATTTGTTCGGCTACATTTCGTAACTGACGAATGTTACCGTTCCATCTAAATTTTTGCAATAGTTGTACTGCATCATCATCTAGTTTTAATGGAGGCATTTTGTATTTATGAGCAAAATCAGATACGAATTTTCTAAATAATAAATGAATATCTTCTTTTCGCTCACGCAATGGGGGTAAAGTAATTTCAACAGTGCTTAAACGATAGTATAAATCTTCACGAAATTTACCTTTTTCGATTGCATTAAATAAATTAACGTTGGTTGCTGCAACAATCCTCACATTTGTTTTCTGTACTTGTGATGAACCTACTTTTATAAATTCGCCATTTTCTAGTACACGAAGTAGTCTTACCTGTGTGGTAAGTGGTAATTCTCCAACTTCATCCAGGAAAATAGTTCCTCCATCAGCAACTTCAAAATAACCTTCACGTGTACTTGTAGCACCAGTAAAAGCTCCTTTTTCGTGACCAAATAATTCACTATCTATAGTTCCTTCTGGAATTGCACCGCAGTTTACAGCTATGTATTTTCCGTGTTTTCTATGTGAAAGCGAGTGTATGATTTTTGGGATACTTTCTTTACCAACACCACTTTCTCCAGTTACCATTACCGAAATATCGGTTGGCGCAACCTGAATTGCTTTTTCGATGGCGCGATTAAGCTTAGGATCATTTCCAATAATTTCAAAACGTTGTTTTATAGCTTGAACTGTCTCCATTTGTATATTTTATCTTTTGCCACGAATTTCACAAATTTCACAAATTTTTGAAATCGGGTCAATGAATAACTTTTTTTGAGTAATGACTAATATGATTATTATTAAATTAACCACAAATTACGCAAATTAGCGCAAATTTATTTTATGAATTTATTAATCGTTTATGTATTAATGATTTGTTTTGAAAGTTTGCGATTATCCCAACGGGAGTATCAGCTAGTTTCATATAATTTAATGTCTGTGCAAGATGATCATTGCATATTTCTTTTACAGATTTCACTTCTAGTATTATGTCATCATAAACTATGAAATCCGCATAAAATTTATGAGGCAAAATAACTCCTTTATATTCAATTGAAAATTCCTTTTCTCGTTGATAAGGAATTCTATGATTTTTGAATTCGATTTCTAATGCGTCCTTATATACAATTTCAAGTAAACCAGGCCCTAATAATCGATGTACTTCCATACAGATTCCTACTATTTGGTAGTTCTCATCTTTTTTGTAATAATATTCGGTTGTACTAGTCATGAAGGATTAATTTGTGAAAATTTGTGAAATTTGCGGTTAAAAGCCTAATTCATTTCAGAATATCCAACAGCCTGACCTTTTAAAGTTCCACTAGTACAACTTGTAATTTTTACATTTACAAAATCTCCTATCTTATAATCTTCTTTTGGGAAAACCACGGTAATACTTTGTGAATTTCTTCCTGAGAATTCTTCAGTCGATTTTTTTGAAACTTTCTCAACCAGAACTTCTACAGTTTGTCCGATAAACTCTTCAGAGCGTAACCAAGCATGTTTTTGTTGTAAATCGACAATTTCTTGTAATCTTCTTGCTTTGGTTTCGTCGGTAACATCATCGTCCATTTTTCTTCCGGCCAAAGTCCCAGGACGTTCTGAATAGGAATACATATAGCCAAAGTTATATTTTACGTATTCCATTAAGC
The DNA here is from genome assembly GCF_002156885.1 of Flavobacterium sp. AJR. NCBI lineage: Bacteria > Pseudomonadati > Bacteroidota > Flavobacteriia > Flavobacteriales > Flavobacteriaceae > Flavobacterium > Flavobacterium sp. AJR. The sequence continues at coordinate 44,086 of NZ_NCWQ01000044.1, forward strand.
TCATAGTGTCTTGGTGGTCTTGCTCGGTTTCTGTTGGGAAACCTGCAATCATATCTTGTGAGATAGAACTGTTCGGGATTATGGTTTTGATTTTATCAATCAAAGTCATGTATTCCTCACGTGTATGTAAACGGTTCATTTCTTTTAGGATTCTATTGCTTCCAGACTGAACCGGTAAATGTATGTGTTTACAAATATTTGGATATTTTGCAATAATATGCAAAACACTTTCGTGCATATCTTGAGGATTCGAAGTTGAGAAACGAATACGCATTTTAGGAAAAGTAACGGCTACCATTTCTAGTAATTGGTCAAAGTTTACAGCAGTAGCTTTTTGCATATCTGTAGCATTATCAAAATCCTTTTTTAATCCGCCACCATACCATAAATAACTATCTACGTTCTGACCTAAAAGTGTGATTTCTTTAAAGCCTTTGTCCCATAAATCCTGAATCTCATTCATAATACTTTGAGGCTCACGACTACGTTCACGTCCGCGGGTAAAAGGTACTACGCAAAACGTACACATGTTATCGCAACCACGAGTAATAGAAACCAAAGCGGTAATTCCGTTGCTCATCAATCGTACGGGTGAGATATCACCATAGGTTTCATCTTTGGATAAAATCACGTTTATAGCATCACGACCTTCTTCAACTTCACTTAATAAATTAGGCAAATCTTTGTAGGCATCTGGACCAACAACAAGGTCAACGATTTTTTCTTCTTCTAGAAACTGACTTTTCAAACGTTCTGCCATACAGCCCAAAACACCAACTTTCATTTTTGGATTAATACGTTTTACAGCATTGTATTTTTCTAAACGTTTACGTATAGTTTGTTCTGCTTTATCACGGATAGAACAGGTGTTTACCAAAACTAAATCGGCTTCTTCAAGCTTTTGAGTTGTGTTGAAACCATTTGCTGATAAAATTGAAGCAACGATTTCGCTATCCGAAAAATTCATCGCACAGCCGTAGCTTTCTATAAAGAGTTTTTTTGTATTCTCAGGTTTATGTTCTAAAACAAGACTTTCACCTTGTTTGCTTTCTTCAATAATCTTTTCCATAAGTCACTTTCAAAAGTGTATTTTAATAAGGTCGCAAAGGTACGATTATTTGTATGATTGTGACAAGATGTCAGATGAAGATTTAACATTGTTTTTTATTTTAAAATTTGAATAAAAAAAGCTCTCTTTTGAGGATAAAGAGAGCTTTGATTAACAAATTAAAATCTATGCAGAGATTAGAATAAATTGACGTCTAATTGTACTCTTGCAATTTTATTAGCAGGATTCCACATTGCAGTTGCTGATACAGGTAATTTATAGTTAAATACGGAAATATCTTTGGAGACTTTTATACCTGTGTTTACAATGCCAAAAGCGCTTTCTTCCTGATTTGTGTACAAATATTTTTTCCCGTCGATTGCAAAAGCTCCTCCCATAAAAACATTTAGATTTACTTTTTGATTTCGGATAACTGGGTAGCTTAATTCTACGTAAGTTGAATATCTACTTCTGTAATCATTATTGTTGTCTAATTCTCTATCATTTAAGCCGCTGTAAAGTAAGATATCAGCTTCTATTCGAATGGGGAATGACTCGGGAAAACGATACGAAGTTCTTAAATCAATAAGGTGAGTAGTGGTTAGTTTATTGTAATTAAAAACTTCAGGGTTTTCAATTCCTGTAGTGTTAAATAAATCCCATAGTCCGATTGATAAGTTATTTTTTTGATATTGAATATAATAGTTTATCTCACGATATTTTCCATCAAATCCAGCACCTCCCCAAATTCCAACGGTAAAATTTCGTCCTTCATTTAATGCATAATGGATGTTTCCGGTTGCGGTCATGCCATCATTTATAACGAGTCCTCTCCATAAATGGCTAGTTTCTAAACCTACGTTAAAGTCTAAACGAGATGGTTTTGTGTCTTCTATTGGAGTAGAAATGCTATCTTGAGCTGTTCTTTTTTGAGCGTATCCAGCTAGCCCTATAATCGAGATTATAGAGAAAAATAATATTTTTTTCATGATTTTTTGATTTATAAAGCCATACTAGAGCATTGCTATATATAAGAGTGCTGCTAAACATGCTCCTATAATTGGACCAAGAATTGGGATCCAGGCATAGCTCCAGTCGCTGCTTCCTTTAAGAAGAAGAGTGTGCATAATACGCGGGCCTAAGTCTCTTGCGGGATTAATAGCGTAACCTGTAGTGCCACCTAAAGACAATCCGATCGCCCATACCAAAATAGCAACGGGTAAAGCACCAATAGATCCAAGTCCAATTTTAGCGTCAGAAGCAGTGCTGATACTGAGTTCAGGACCTGCTATATAAAAGATTACGAAAATAAGAACGAAAGCCCCGATAATCTCACTAATCAAATTAGAAAAGGTATTTCTGATTGCTGGGATTGTGCTAAAACAAGCAAGTTTTCCACCTTCGTCCTCAGTAATGGCAAAATGATCTTTATGGAATAACCAGACTAAGAATGCTCCTAACATGGCTCCGATTATTTGAGCAATAATGTAATAAGATACTTGGCTCCAGGCAAATTTTCCAATAAGAGCTAGTCCGATTGTTACGGCAGGGTTTAAGTGCGCACCACTAATTGGCCCTGCAACTGTTACGCCTACAAAAACGGCAAATGCCCAACCGGTAGTAATTACAATCCATCCCGAGTTATTTCCTTTTGTTCCTTTAAGAACTACGTTTGCAACAACGCCATTACCAAGTAAGATAACTAGCATTGTTCCTATGATTTCAGCAGTAAATGGCGACATCTTTTAAGTTTTAATGATTCATATTTTAGTCCTCAATCCAGTTTTTAGTACGTCCAACGGCTTTATCCCAGTTTTTTACAAGTTTGTCAACTTCTGCCTTAGGCATTTCTGGAGTAAAGGTTTTGTCGATATGCCATTGTTCTTGTAATTCGCTTATGTTTTTCCAGTATCCTACGGCTAATCCTGCCAGGTATGCCGCGCCTAATGCTGTTGTTTCTAGTGTTTTAGGTCTAACTACATTAAAGCCAAATATATCTGATTGAAATTGCATCATTAAGTTATTAATGGCAGCTCCACCATCTACTCTTAGTTCTTTTCCTTTTCTTCCAAAATCTGCTTCCATTGATGTTGCTAAATCTAGTACTTGGTAAGCGATTCCTTCTAAAGTAGCACGTGCTATATGTGCGTTTGTAGTTCCTCTTGTAATTCCTAAAATTGCACCTCTGGCATATTGGTCCCAATGTGGTGCGCCTAAACCTGTTAAAGCAGGAACAAAATATACACCGCCATTGTCTGGTACGCTTGCTGCTAAGGTTTCGATTTCTTGGGCTGAGTTGATCATTTTTGCACCGTCTCGCAACCATTGTACAGCAGCTCCACCTACAAATACACTTCCTTCTAAGGCATACGTTGTTTCGCCATTTATTTTCCAAGCAACTGTGGTAAGTAAATTATTTTTAGAATAAACAGCCTTATTTCCTGTATTCATTAACATAAAGCAACCTGTTCCGTAAGTATTTTTTACCATTCCGGGATCTGTACATAATTGTCCAAAAAGAGCTGCTTGCTGGTCACCAGCTACACCTGAGATTGGAATTTTTGTAGAAAATAATGTTGTGCTGGTTTCTCCGTATATTTCGCTACTTTGTTTTACTTCGGGTAGCATTGCTCTTGGGATGTTGAACAATTCTAGTAATTCAGTATCCCATTCTAATGTGTGAATGTTTAATAATAAAGTTCTGCTTGCGTTAGAGACATCGGTCATGAATATTTTACCTCGAGTAAGTTTCCAGATTAGCCATGTGTCTACAGTTCCGAAACATAGTTTTCCTTGTTCTGCTTTTTCACGTGCCCCTTCGACATTGTCTAAAATCCATTTAATTTTAGTTCCCGAAAAATAGGCATCTAATAATAATCCAGTCTTTTTCTTGATCATTTCAGCATGGCCTTTTGCTTTTAATTCGTCACAATATTTTGCTGTTCTGCGATCTTGCCAGACGATAGCGTTGTATAAAGGTTCGCTGGTTTCTCTGTCCCAGACAATTGTTGTCTCGCGTTGATTGGTGATTCCAATTGCGGCTATTTCTTTTCCAGAAATTCCCACTTTTGCAATAACTTCGGCAGCGACGCTAATTTGAGATGACCAAATTTCGTTAGGGTCATGTTCTACCCATCCTGGTTTTGGAAATATCTGTTCAAAAGGTCTTTGAGAAATACTTACTATTTCTCCGTCATGATTAAATACGATGGCTCTGGAAGAAGTTGTTCCTTGGTCTAGTGTTAAGATTAATTTGTCCTGCATGATATATGTATGTTGTTACTGATGATTTTTTTGAAAATCTGATAAGATGAATCCGTTAGCGATTGTTTTGAAATGCGATATTTGGGTTTGTGCCCATGTTTCGTCATGACCAAGTTCTTTTGCTAATAAATGTCCTACTTTTTCGCATGAAGCAATGGCTGCATGAGCATCTAGAAATAATAAACGTACTCTTCTAGCTAAAATATCGTCTATCGTTCTTGCCATTTCATGACGAATTGCCCAGGCTACTTCTGCCATAGTGTAGTCGTAATTAGGATGTAGCTTTTCTTTTAATTCAGGCTCTTGATTTTGTAATTCTAGTATTTTAGGAATGTCAGTTCCGTATATGTATAAATGGTTTTGACGGGTTGTAGAATTTGTTTCAGTACTTCCGTGAATTGCGATATGTTCCGTTTTACATTCCTTTTTTGGTAAGCGGTGTACAACTATTGCTTTGTCAATGATGTCTTCAGCAATTTTTCTATAAGTAGTCCATTTTCCACCAGTTATAGTTATTAATCCGGTTTCGGAAACAATTATTTTATGACTTCTTGAAACTTCTTTAGTGCTTGTTCCTTCTTTCTCTGGCGCTGCCAATGGTCTTAATCCTGCAAAAACAGATAAAACATCAGCACGAGTAGGTTTTTTTGCAAGGAATCTTTGTGCTGTTTCTAAAACAAATTCAATTTCTGATTCTAATGCAATAGGTTCTAGACTATGCTTTTTAATTAGGGTATCAGTTGTTCCTACTACTATTTTATCATGCCAAGGCACTGCAAATAATACTCTTCCATCGCTAGTTTTTGGAATCATTAAGGCGTGGTCGCTTGGTAGGAAAGATTTATCGAATACAAGATGAATTCCCTGACTTGGTACGATGTATTTTTTATATACAGCGTCGTTTAGTTTCATTATTGCATTAGTAAAAACACCTGTAGCATTAATAACTGCTTTACCTTTTATATCATACCACTCGCCTGATTCGTGATCTACTATTTGTACACCGATAACTTTATGGTTGTCGTCTTTTAATAGATTCATAACTTTAGCGTAGTTTAAAATACATGCGCCTTTTTCTGCTGCAGTCTGTGCAATATTTATAGCCAAGCGAGAATCGTCAAATTGCCCGTCTTGATAAATAACACCACTTACTAAGCCTTTTTGTTCTATTGTAGGAAGTAGTTCAATAGTTTTTTTCTTCGAAATATACTTGGATCTACCTAAGCTTAGTCTTCCGGCTAGTAAGTCATATATAGTAAGTCCGATAGTGTAAAAATAGCCACCCCACCAGTTGTAATTTGGTATAACAAAAGATTGGTTTTTTACTAGATGGGCTGCATTTTGAGCCATTAAACCTCTTTCTTTTAAAGCTTCTCTTACCAGAGAGATATCTCCTTGTTCCAGGTAACGAACACCGCCATGAACTAATTTTGTACTTCTGCTTGATGTTCCTTTTGCAAAATCTATTGCTTCGACTAAAACTGTTTTGTAGCCTCTACTAGCTGCATCGAGTGCGGTACCTAGCCCGCTAGCTCCGCCACCAATAACGATTACATCCCATTCAGGTGTTTGTTTTAGTTTTGTTAATTGTTCGAGTCGTTTCATTATATGTCTTATTTGTTGTGTTTTATGTCGTTTTACTTTCGAATAACAAACTTAACGAAATTAAATGAAACTAAATAAAACAAAATGAAATTTATTTTTTTATTTAATTGTTGTATCTTTCGATTGTGGAAAATCTTAATACTAAAGAGGAATTATGACTATAATCAATAGGAGGCAAGAGGATATACTTAAAGAATTAAATCAAAAGGGATATGTAAATGTGGTTGATTTATGCGAAACACTTAATGTTTCAAGCGTAACCATACGAAAGGACTTAACTTTTTTAGAGAATCAAAAACTGTTGCATCGTACACATGGAGGAGCGAGCAAGCAGCCTATTTATGCTTTTGAAAGAGATGTTAATGATAAAGAAGGGTTGCAAGTAGAGCAAAAAAAACAAATAGCAGAAGAGGCAGTAAAATATATAAGTAATCACGATTATATTATATTAGGGTCGGGATCGAATATTCATTATTTATCTCGGGTTATAAAAGGATTTCAAAAACTAACGGTACTTACGCCTTCGTTAAAAGTGTCTTTAGAGCTTAGTAAGGAAACTAATATTGATACAATACAATTAGGAGGAGATATCCGAAACAGTTCAACTTCGGCTGTGGGGCCTATTGCAGAAGCAACTTTGAGTCAGTTTTCTTGCAATAAATTATTCTTAGGAACAGATGGTGTTCATTTAGATTTTGGTTTAAGTACATCAAATGCTTTGGAGGCGCATTTAAATCAAGCGATGATAGAGGTTGCAGAGAAGGTTATTGTCTTAGCCGATTCGACAAAAATGAATGTTCGGGGTTTTGGTAAAATTTGTGATTTAAGTAAAATTGATGTACTAATTACAGATGCCGGCATTGATGCTGAAACTAAAATGAAACTCGAAGAAATGGGTATTGATGTAGTTGTTGCTGGTAAAATTTAGTTTTGATTTTGTAAATCAGGCTTTTTTAATGTAGTTATTTATTGGATAGGCTTTTGTAATAAAGTTTTTGATTTTTATTTTGTTTTGAAGGAAAGGAATACATAATAACGAGAATATTTTTGTTATATATTAAGGTATAAAATAGCAGCTGCGAAAATAGATTTTTCTCAAAAAACGATTTGGGTGCACTCTCATTTAAAAAAAACTTCTACTTTTGTTCCAGAAAAATAGAGTAATGGCAAAGAATTTAGTAATAGTTGAGTCACCTGCAAAGGCAAAAACGATAGAGAAATTTTTGGGAAGTGATTTTCAAGTAGAGTCAAGTTATGGGCATATTGCCGACTTGCCTTCAAAAGAAATCGGTGTGGATGTAGAGAATGGTTTTAAACCTAAATATGAAGTTTCTCCGGATAAAAAAGCTTTAGTTAGTAAACTAAAAACATTATCTAAGAATGCCGAAATGGTTTGGTTAGCAAGTGATGAGGACCGCGAGGGGGAGGCTATTTCATGGCATCTTGCGGAAGAATTAAAACTTGATGTTAAAAAGACTAAGCGAATTGTTTTTCACGAAATCACAAAATCAGCAATCCTAAAAGCGATTGAAAATCCTAGAGAGATAGATTATAATTTGGTTAACGCACAACAAGCGCGTCGTGTATTAGACAGGTTGGTTGGTTACGAATTATCTCCTGTATTATGGAGAAAAATTAAAGGAGGTTTATCTGCAGGACGTGTTCAGTCAGTTTCAGTTCGTTTAATTGTTGAGAGAGAAAGAGAAATTCAGAATTTTAATGCAATAGCATCGTATTCTGTTGTAGCTGAGTTTACAAATGAAAGCGGAAAAACATTTAAGGCTAAACTGCCTAAAAATTTTAATACAAAAAAAGAAGCCGAAGATTTTTTAAATAAAAATATTGGTTCTTCATATAAGGTATCGGATTTAGAAACGAAACCTACCAAAAAATCACCAACAGCACCATTTACAACTTCTACATTGCAACAAGAAGCAGCAAGAAAGTTGTATTTACCAGTTGGAATCACAATGCAACTAGCACAACGACTATACGAAGCAGGACTTATTACTTATATGAGAACTGATAGTGTTAATCTTTCTAAAGATGCAATGGATGCTGCGCAAGCTGAAATTATAAAATCGTACGGGAAAGAATTCTCAAAACCAAGAACTTTTACAAACAAAAGCAAAGGAGCGCAAGAAGCGCACGAAGCTATTCGTCCTACTGATATGTCACGTCACACAGTGAACATCGACAGAGATCAAGCTCGTTTGTATGATTTGATTTGGAAAAGAACATTGGCTTCGCAAATGAGTGATGCACAATTAGAAAGAACTAATGTGAAGATTGAAGCTAATAATCATAGCGAAATTTTTACAGCATCTGGAGAAGTTTTACTTTTTGAAGGATTCTTAAAAGTCTATCTTGAAGGTCATGATGATGACGAAGAAGAGCAAGAAGGAATGTTGCCTGCAATGAAAGTGAATGAGAAATTATTAAATAATTATATCACAGCAACCGAAAGATATTCAAGACCGCCGGCACGTTATACAGAAGCTTCTTTGGTGAAGAAATTAGAGGAACTTGGTATTGGTCGTCCTTCGACTTATGCACCAACGATTTCTACAATCATCAACAGAAATTATGTAGAAAAAGGTAATCTTGATGGTCAGGAACGTAATTATACTCAACTTACTTTGCAATCAAACAAAGTAGGAGAGAAGTTGCTTAAAGAAAATACAGGTTCGGATAAAGGGAAGTTGGTTCCAACTGATATCGGAACAATTGTTACAGACTTCCTGGTTAAGAATTTTGGGACAATATTAGATTACAACTTTACAGCAAAAGTAGAACAGGATTTTGATGAAATTGCTGAAGGAAATATCGACTGGGCACAAATGATGAAGGAGTTTTATGATAAATTCCATCCAAATGTAAAAGATGTCGAAGCTAATGCTGAGAGAGAAAGTGGAGAAAGAATCTTAGGAAAAGATCCAGTTTCGGGAAGACCAGTTTCTGTTCGTTTAGGAAAGTTTGGACCAATGGCACAAATTGGAGAGCCGGATGATGAAGATAAAAAATTCGCCAGTTTAATGGCAGATCAGAATATCGGAAATATAACGCTGGAAGAAGCTTTGAATTTGTTTTTATTGCCTAAAAACTTAGGAGAATACAAAGGAGAAGAAGTAGAGGTAAGTAATGGTCGTTATGGACCATATGTTCGTCACGGAAGTGTTTTTATCTCATTGCCAAAAGGAGAAGATCCTCTGGATGTAACAATTACAAGAGCTCAGGAGTTAATAGATGAAAAAGCACTTGCTGATGCGCCTATTGCTGTATATAAAGGAGAAGGAGTGCAAAAAGGAGTAGGTCGTTTTGGACCTTTTATCAAATGGAATGGATTGTTTATTAACGTAAGCAAAAAATACAATTTTGATAATTTATCACAATCAGATATTGAAGCGTTGATAGAAGATAAGCTTCAAAAAAATATTGATAAAGTACTTCATAACTGGGAAGAAGAAGGTATTCTTGTTGAAAAAGCACGTTGGGGACGTTCGGTTATTACTAAAGGTAAAATTAAAATTGAACTTAGTAAAGATGTTGATGCTACAAAATTAACGTTGGCCGAAGTTCAGGAAATGATTGCTAAGAAAACCCCAGTAAAAAAGACAGCTGCAAAGAAAGCACCTGCTGCTAAGAAAGCAGTGGCTAAAAAACCAGTAGCTAAAAAGAAATAAAGAATGGAATTTGATTTTCTACAACCAGTTGCCGAAGAAATTCTAAACTACATTGATACATTGTCTTCTCAAGAATTGGGAAGTAAAATAGTTTTACATACAAAAGAACAGTTTCCAGATTTAGCAAAAGTAAATATTGCTATAATTGGTGTTTTAGATAATCGAGGAGATACTTCTGCGATTAGCGATGTAAACTTAAATCCTTTTCGTAAAAAGCTATATAGTATGTTTCCTGGAAATTGGGATATGACTATTGCTGATTTAGGGGATATTTTACCAGGAAATTCAATAGATGATACCTACTATCTTTTAAAAAAAATAACTGCAGCCTTAATAAAAAATAGAGTTGTACCTATAGTTATAGGTGGATCTCAGGATTTAACCTATGCTTTGTATCGTGCTTACGATGATTTAGAGCAAATGGTTAATTTGGTTGCTGTAGATAATAAATTTGATTTTGGAAAAGAAAGTGAAGATTCTTCTGCAACTTCATATTTAACCAAGATTATAGTTGATGAGCCAAACAATCTATTTAATTATTGTAACATAGGTTATCAAACTTATTACAACTCACAAGAAGAGATTGATTTAATCGAAAAATTGTTTTTTGATGCGTATCGATTAGGAGAGGTTTCGAATAAAATTGCGCTTGCTGAGCCAGTTTTTAGAGATGCTGATTTAGTGAGTTTCGATTTAAATTCAATAAAATCTGCCGATTCAGGAAACATCATCACTTTTGAGCCTAATGGGTTTAATGGGAAAGAGATTTGTTCTCTTGCTCGATATGCAGGTATTAGTGATAAAGTGTCTGCTTTTGGACTTTTTAATCATAATAATACATCGCAAGAAGCTCCTTTAATGGCACAGATCGTTTGGTATTTTATCGAAGGGTATCATTATCGTTCTAACGAGTATCCATATGGTAGTCGAAAAAACTATTTAAAATACATAGTTCCATTAGAAGAAGAAGAGCTTGTTTTTTATAAAAGCGACAAAACTGACCGTTGGTGGATAGAAATTCCTTTTATTTCTGACGGAAGTAATAAATTGAAGAGAAATACGTTGTTATCATGTTCGTATGACGAATATTTGACTGCTTGTAATCAGGAATTGCCTGAAAGGTGGTGGAAAGCACAACGTAAAAATACTGTGTAATCGTTTTCGTAATAAGGTGCCAGTATTTAAGGGTTTTTTGAAATGATTGTTTCTGATTTTATTAGTAGGAATAAATTTATAAATACTAAAATTTAACGTTTTATGTCGATTTTTAATGACAGTTTATCGACTAAATATTTTTTTTTTATTTTTTTTAACTTTATTTTTGAACCGTGAAATAAATTACACAAAAAGCTATTGTTTTTTAAGAAAATAATAAATAGGTTTACGGACTTATAATAATGAATAGATAATCCAAATATATATGAAGAAGTTTATTGCATTTGCGGCATTTTTAACACTAATGATTAGTTGTGGTAGGTCAAGTGACAAAGGAGAATTGGTAGGTGTTAAAGGTGGGAAATGGTATCCTGAAAAGCCTTATGGAATGACTTTAGTTCCAGGTGGGTCGTTCATTATGGGTAAGTCAGATGATGACTTAGCTCAAGTAGAAGATGCACCAACAAAAACGGTTACCGTTCGTTCTTTTTATATGGATGAAACAGAGATAACAAATAGTGAATACCGTCAATTTGTGGAGTGGGTAAAAGACTCAACAATGAGAGTTCGTTTGGCAATTATGGCAGATGAAATGGGACAAAAACCAGGTGGCGGAACAGATGCTAAAGGTAAAAAAGGTGGAAGCATAGGAGATTATGCTTTTAACGATTCTGATCCAGAAAAAATGACAGCTTACGATAAATATATGTATGACAATTACTATAGTATCGGTACTGCTGATGATCCTTATGCAGGAAGAAAATTAAACAGAAAAGTAAAGTTAGCTAAAGGTACTCAAGCATATCCAGATGAGTATTATACAGAGGTAATGGATTCTATGTATATTCCTATAGAAGAGTCATATAATGGTTTAAGAACTATTGATGTTAATAAATTGAAATTTAGATATTCTTGGATGGATATTCAGGCTGCAGCTAAAGCTAAAGTTGGAAAGAGAAAAGATTTCGTTAAGACAGAAGAGGTTAAGGTTTACCCAGATACAACAGTTTGGATTAAAGATTTTACTTACTCATATAATGAGCCAATGCATAATGACTATTTCTGGCATAAGGCGTACGGAGATTATCCAGTTGTAGGAGTACAATGGACTCAGGCAAAAGCATTCTGTGCTTGGAGAACATTAAACAAAAATACTTACATAAAATCTAAAAAGAAAGGTCATGATTTAGTGAACTCTTTCAGATTGCCTACAGAGGCAGAATGGGAGTATGCTGCTAGAGGAGGTCTGGAGTCTGCTACTTACCCTTGGGGAGGTCCTTATATCATGAGTGATAGGGGTTGTTTTATGGCTAACTTTAAGCCAAGTAGAGGAGATTATGCTGCAGATAATGCTTTGTACACTGTAGAAGCAAAATCATACGATCCAAACGGATACAATTTATACAATATGGCAGGTAACGTTGCAGAGTGGACAGATTCTTCATATAGCCCAAATGCTTACGAATATGTTTCTACTATGAATCCTAACGTTCAAGATGGTTCAAACAAGCGTAAAGTAGTTCGTGGAGGTTCATGGAAAGATGTTGCTTATTTCCTACAAGTAAGTACCAGAGATTTTGAATATGCAGATTCAGCAAGAAGTTTTATTGGTTTTAGAACAGTTCAAGATTACATGGGAACGCAAGTGACCGGGAATAAAAAGAGTAAATTATAATTAGAGAGTACAATTAAAACAATAACCAAATCCTTATTTTTAAAACCTAAAACAAACAAACAAAATTATGGCATTATTAAGTAAAAAAGCGATGAACTTCGCTTACGGTATGGGAGCAGCAGTAGTAATTATTGGAGCTTTATTCAAAATTACCCACTTTGAAATCGGACCGTTAACAGGAACCTTGATGCTTTCAATCGGATTAGTAACAGAGGCATTAATCTTTGCTTTATCTGCTTTTGAACCAGTTGACGAAGAATTAGACTGGACTTTAGTTTATCCAGAATTGGCTAATGGTCAAGCAAAAACTAAAGCTGCAAAAGTTGAAACCCCATCTGATGCACAAGGTCTATTATCTCAAAAATTAGACGTTATGCTTAAAGAAGCTAAAATTGACGGTGAGTTAATGTCAAGCTTAGGTAACAGTATCAAAAACTTTGAATCTGCTGCTAAAGGAATTGCTCCAACTGTTGATTCAATCGCTTCTACTAAAAAATACAGCGAAGAGTTATCTACTGCAGCTGCACAAATGG
>NZ_NCWQ01000045.1:0-34017 GCF_002156885.1 Flavobacterium sp. AJR
TGATATTCTTGTAAAATTCCTTCTGCACGAAAAAGAAATCCTTGTTCCAACTATACAAACAGATAAAGCACCATATTATCATTGGAAAGATGTAGAAGCATATTATAAGAGTTTGCTCGCTAGTTAAAACAATACAATCAATTAAAACGGATTTTCTATCTATGATATTTTAAAAAATCCGTTTTTAATCCGCGTTTTTACTTTTGTAAATCCGTATCATCCGCGTTCCTTTCGCAAAGAATTTAACATTGCGGTTAATTAAAAAAGATCGCAAAATTGCCCAGCATAAAGATCATTTTTTATCTTTAGCGGTTTAATACATTATATATGAAAAAACTTTTTATTCCTATTGTTATTGTAGCTCTACTAGTTTCCTGTAATAAAAATGCTAAAACAGGTGATGATAAAGCTTCAAACGAAAAATTTGAGAAATATAAGGATGGTTTTATTACCGACTTATGGAAACTGAATCCTGATTGGGCTGCAAGCCAAGGATATCATAAATTAGATAGCGTTTTGGTTATACCAAATGCCGAAAATCAAAAGAAACAATTGGATTTTGCTAATTCTCAATTAGATTCATTAAAACAATATTCTTTAGAAAGTCTTTCTGATAATAATAAAACTGATTTTTATATGATTAAAAATCAGCTAGAAGGAACCCTTTTTAGCATAAACGAACTTAAATCTGGACAATGGGATCCATCAGAATATAATGTTTGTGGCGCTTTCGCAGAAATATTAAACGGTAAATACGATTCACTAGATGTTAGGTTGCATAATTTTAATTTGAAGATGAATGCAATTCCTGCTTATTATGAAGCAGCAAAATTAAATATTAAAAACCCAACTCAGGAACATACATCACTTGCAATAGATCAAAATCTAGGAGGAACTTCGGTATTTAAAGAAGATTTAGTTGCCGCTTTGAGCAAAAGTAAATTATCTCCTGAAGAGAAAAAAGCGATTACTACTAAAGCAGATGTATCAGTAAAAGCAATTACAGATTATGCTAATTGGTTGAAAAAACTAGACAATAAAACGCCTCGTTCTTTTAGATTAGGATCGGAGTTATATGCTAAGAAATTTAATTTTGATATTGAGTCAGGATATACTGCCGATGAAATTTTTAAAATTGCAGTAAACCATAAAAATGATCTACATGATAAAATGTTTGTTCTAGCTAATAAACTATGGTCAAAATATAACGGAACAGCTGTAAAACCAACAGATAAACTGGAATTAATTAAGCAAGTAATCGATAAGATTTCATTACAGCATACAACTCCAGAGAAATTTCAATCAGAAATAGAAAAGCAAATCCCTGAGCTTGTTGCTTACGTTAAGGCAAAAGATTTACTTTATATAGATCCATCAAAACCGCTTGTAGTAAGAAAAGAACCGGCTTATATGGCTGGTGTTGCAGGAGCTTCGATATCTGCGCCTGGACCTTATGATAAAAATGCAAATACGTATTATAATGTTGGTAGCATGGCAGGTTGGACAGCCGAAAATGCTGAAAGCTATTTAAGAGAATACAATGATTATATCTTGCAGATTCTTAACATTCACGAAGCAATTCCGGGACACTACACACAATTAGTTTACAGCAATCAATCACCAAATATCATAAAATCTATTTTAGGAAATGGAGCAATGGTCGAAGGTTGGGCGGTTTATACTGAAAGAATGATGCTTGAAAGCGGGTACAAAAACTCAGATGAAATGTGGTTGATGTATTACAAATGGAATCTAAGAACAACTTGTAATACAATATTAGATTATAGTGTTCATACCAAAGATATGAGTAAAGAAGCTGCAATAGCTTTACTTACTAAAGAAGCTTTTCAACAACAAGCAGAAGCTGATGGAAAATGGAAGCGTGTAACATTATCTCAAGTTCAGCTGTGTTCTTATTTTACAGGATATACAGAGATTTATGATTTTAGAGAAGCATTAAAAAAAGAACAAGGAACGAAGTTTAATTTAAAAGAGTTTCATGAAAAATTCTTAAGTTATGGTAGTGCTCCAGTAAAATACATAAAAGAGCTAATGACAAGCAAAAAGTAAAAAATATATAAAGCCTTTAGATGATTCTAAAGGCTTTTTTGTTTCAATTACTCTAATGATATTTTTCCTTTAGTATGTGTAAAAAAGAAGTACGCAGATAAAACGGATTTACAAAAGTAAAAACGCTGATAAAATCAGATTTTTTAAAGCATTAAAAGAAAATCCGTTTTTATCCGTGTTTTCGCCTTAGCGAATCTGTCCCGACGCTTCGGGATCGCGTTCCATTATAGATATTTCTAATTCGATTCCAACTCAAACAACTGAACTTGGTTTTTAAGTCTTTCAATTACCAGATTCATCATTCTTTTGTTCAGACTAGATGAGTTTAGAATATAAGTTTGATATTCATCTAATGTAAAAAGAGCGATGACCATTCCTTTTAGTGAATTTCGAAACTTAATGTCTTTTTGAATAGAGTTTTCGATTACCGATAGTTTCTTTTCTACGGTATAAGAATAAAAATCAGTTTTGTTTTTATTCACATAATTTATAAAAACATCCACCAATAAATCATTTTGAAGTTGTAAAATTGGCCGAAGTACTTCGTTTTGAAATAATTCATCTGCAGAAGATTGAGCATTTACAGTGCCTAAAGTTGGTCCTCGGAATTCTTGTAAAAAAGTATCTCGCTGGCTCATGTTTTTCTTTTAAAATTAAAAAAAATAATGATACTAAAATGTTATTTTTGTTACTAATAAATTAACAATTATGAGATTTCATACTCGAAAATGGGTTAAACCCGAAGACCTAAATCCAAACGGAACTTTATTTGGAGGACAATTACTGGCATGGATAGACGAAGAGTTGGCTTTATATACAATTATTCAGTTAGAAAACTACAGAGTGGTGACCAAACACATGTCCGAGATTAATTTTAAAAGCTCAGCCAGACAAGGAGATATTGTCGAAATTGGGATAGATGTAGTTAAGTTCGGAAACACTTCGTTAGTATTAAGATGTATTGTGCGAAACATGATGACCAGAGAAACGATTATTACAATCGATAATATTACAATGGTAAATCTAGGAGAAGATGGCAAACCAAAAGCACATGGAAAAACGAAGATAGAATACGTAAAAGACCGTTTATAGGTTTAATATTAACCATATAAGTTATGTAAGTTAATCTAAGCAAGGCTTATATTTTTCTTAATGTTTAAAACACACAAAGCTAGCTATGTGAAAGAAATGTATTTCTTTTTCGTTCTCTTTTTTACACATAAAATCTATGTTTCTATGTGTTAAATGAAACTTTTGTAGATTTTAAATTATAAAAAAATAACCACATAAGTTATGTAAGTTCATGTAAGCAAAGCTTATATTTTCTTATATAACTTATATGGTTTAAGAATTGTATTTTAAGTATTTAATCTAAATGCCCAATTTGAGAAGGCAACTCAAATATCTCAAGATCAAAATATACTATCGAAGCCATAACGTGATCAAAGATATCGGCCATAATATATTCATAATTGGCCCAACGTTTGTCACTCGAAAAAGTATAGATTTCCAGAGGTACACCATGCGCAGTCGATTGTAACTGACGGCACATCATGTGCATCTCTTTATTTAATCCAGGATGATTCACCATATACTGGATAATATATTTTCTGAACAAACCAAGATTAGTCATATTGCGACCGTTTAAAGCCAACGACTTATCTATGCCATGCAACGCATTAAACTTTTCTATTTCAGCCTGACGAGATTCAATATAAGGAGTAATAAGTTGGATTTTCTTCATCAAAGCCAAATCTTCATCATTTAAAAAACGAATAGTACTGGTTTTGATCAAAATATGTCTTTTGATACGACGTCCATTCGATTTTTGCATTCCACGCCAGTTCTGGAATGAATCCGAACTCAAAGCATAAGTAGGAATGGTAGTGATAGTATTGTCAAAATTTCGAACCTTTACCGTAGTAAGATTAATCTCGATAACATCACCATCGGCACCAAATTTCTCCATCGTAATCCAGTCACCAATACGTACCATGTCGTTTATCGCAACCTGTACGCTAGAAACAAACCCTAGGATAGTATCTCTAAAAATCAAGATAATAATTGCCGAAAGTGTTCCTAAAATAGTTAGTAATTCGCCTTGCTTGATTCCGAATAATTTAGAGATAATAATTGCTACCCCAAAAATCCAGAGCACCATCATGACAACCTGAATAAAACTATCAATAGGTTTGTCGCTGTATTCTGGTTTTTGTTTTAAATAATCTTTAAGCGAATTAAATACAGTACGGATAATCCACAACAATAATAATACAATATAAACACCTACTATTTTTCCGAAAATCAATTCCCAATATTCATATTTATCCAAGATTATCGGAACAGCTTTATAAATAAAGAAAAACGGAATTAAGTAAGCCGTATATTTAGTTGTTTTATTATTGATTAAAAAATCATCAAATTTAGTTTTTGTCTTTTGAGCAAAAATTGCAGTTAGCGTAACCAAAACAAATTTTGCTACATAATACACGGCATAAGCCATGATTATTAATAAAGCAATATTAATAGTAAGGCTGAGATAAGACGCAATATTGCGGCTCATGCCCCAGTCTCTAAAAAGAGGGTATAAGAAGTTAAATATTTTCTCCAAAAAATTAGGCATTTTTTAAGTATTTATACTCAACATAAAAAGTTCCAAACGGTATTACAGAAGCAACCAAAATCAACATAAATGTTTTAAAATCCCATTTTTGAGCACTTTTTAATAAAATTGCCAATAAAATATAAGCAACAAATAACAAACCATGACTCATTCCGATAGGGAACAATAATGTTTTATATAATGGGAAATTTGTAGGCTTGATAAAAAGCATGTTAGAGAATAAAACCAAATATGAAATTCCTTCTAAAATCGCTGTAATCTTAAAAATCTTGAGCATTTAATTATTTTTTTAAATTATTATCGGTAAAATTAATGATTCTGCTTGATTTTTAGGGTATCGAAAGCTAAAGTAATTTACTTTTACAATCTTAAACAGTGATAATGAGTAAACGCGATTTAAAAAAATATTTAAACGATCTTACCAAAGAACAACTCGAAGAGCAAATAATCGAATTATACGAGAAATTTAGCCCAGTAAAAGTGTATTACAATTTTGTTTTTAATCCTAAAGAAGAAACCCTTTTGCAGGAATGCAAACTAAAAATCTCGCACGAATATTTTCCCGTAAAAGCAAAAGCAACACGCCGTCGGGTAAAACCAAAAATGCGTCGGTCAGTAGCTCAAAAATACATCAAACACTTTATACTTTTAGGAGTAGACCCCTTTGTAATTGCCGATGTTATGCTTTATAACATCGAAATTGCCCAAACATACTCTTCAGAAAATACAATAAAGCAAGAACTTTTTTACAAAAGCATGTTTAATTCATTCGAACAAGCCGTAAATTTTATAATTTCAAACGGAATTTTAGCCGAATTTAAATCCAGAATCAATCAAATTCATCAGGAAACTATTACCCAAAAATGGAAAAACGAGCCTGATTTTGAAGTAATTTTGGATAAAATGTTCTTTTAGAACCAAATTCATAATTAAATAATAGCGAAACTTTTCCTTTTATTTTAAGATAAAAAAGGCAGAATAACTGTTTTTTAGGTGTATTTTTGCAAAAACCAATAAAATACAATGTCTCAAAACACTTTAGAAATAGAAAGAGAAGAAAAAAAAGAACTATATGCATACCAAAAAGGCGATATCGACGCCATTTTTGATCGTTTAGACAACGGTTCGGCGCAACATCATTTGTTGTATCAATTGCCTACAGGTGGAGGAAAAACAGTAGTTTTTTCCGAAATCGTACGCCGTTATTTGTCACAACACGATAAAAAAGTAGTAGTTTTAACACACAGAATTGAACTTTGCAAGCAAACTTCAAAAATGTTGAAAGGTTTTGGTGTTAAAAATAAGATAATCAATAGTAAAGTAAAAGAGCTATTAGATCAAAACGAATATTCTTGTTTTGTGGCAATGGTCGAAACATTAAAAAACCGTATTAATGACGAAAAACTACATTTAGATAATATTGGTTTAGTAATTATCGATGAGGCGCATTACAACTCATTCCGTAAACTATTAAGCTCGTTTAAAAATGCATTTATATTAGGAGTAACAGCAACGCCGTTAAGTTCGAATATTAAATTGCCAATGCACGAAAGTTATGATGAACTAATTGTAGGAGACACAATAGGTTCATTAATCGAAAAAGGCTTTTTGGCAAAAGCAACCACCTATAGTTATGATGTAGGTTTAACATCATTAAAAGTAGGTATCAATGGAGATTACACCGTAAAATCTTCAGATGATTTATATACAAATACAATCATGCAAGAAAAATTATTGCATGCATATACAGAGAGATCACTTGGTAAGAAAACCCTAATTTTCAACAATGGTATTCATACATCATTATATGTGTATGAAACATTTAGAGAAGCAGGATACGATATTCGCCATCTGGATAATACAAGTAGTAACGAAGAACGAAAAGACATTTTGCAATGGTTTAAGAAAACTCCAGATGCTATTTTAACATCAGTAGGAATCTTAACCACTGGTTTTGATGAGCCTACAGTAGAAACTATTATATTAAACAGAGCGACAAAATCATTGACATTATATTACCAAATGATTGGTCGTGGTTCAAGAAAATTACCTAATAAAGACGAATTTACAGTAATCGATTTAGGAAACAATGCAGCACGTTTTGGTTTATGGAGCGAGCCGGTAAACTGGCAACATATCTTTAAATCACCAGAATTCTATTTAGAGAATTTACGTGACGATACCGAAATCGAATTGTACTTTAAATATAGCATGCCACCAGAATTGCGTGCAAAATTTAGCAAAACTGCCGATGTAACTTTTGATGTCGATGAAGAACACAAAATCGCCATAGCACAAAATTTACGTTCAAAAGTAGTTTTGGATAAATCATTAGAGCAACACGCAGCAATGTGTGTAGATAATACCGAAACATTACAAGAAGCAAAAGCATTAGGAAAAGAATTAGAAGACGATATCGATTGCCGAATCAAACGCTATTCTAAATGTTTAAGTCAGTGTAGTAAGAATTACCGCGAGTGGCTTATAGACGATTATAAATTGAGATTAGTATTATTAACCGGTAAAAAATACCGCGAAAAAATAATGAACGAACCAGATTGATTTTTTTATGTCACTCTGAGCGTCCCGAAACTTCGGGAGAAGAGTAAGGAGCTATTTCCTGCTGTACACTATATCTTTTATTTTTATAAAGAAAAAAATAAAAGGATACGTTACCATCAGGGCTAGGAGTTCCGTAGTTATAATAAAATAAAAAAATTGAACTATTAAGAGATTAAACTTAACTTTTCTTAATCTCTTAATGGTAAAATAATAAAAATTAGCCTTATTTGTACAATTTGTAGCTAAGAAAAATAAACTATTTAAGAGATTAAGCTTAATTTTCCTTAATCTCTTAATGGTAAAAAATACAATCAGAAATCTTTAAATCTTTAAATTTTTCAATTTTTAAATAAATTAAAACAATGTCAAAACAATTTTCAGATTTAGGAATTTCAGCACCGATATTAAAAGCGTTAACCGAATTAAACATAGTTACACCAACTGAAATACAGCAGAAAACAATTCCGCTTATTTTAGCAAATAACAGTGATGTAGTAGGTTTAGCTAAAACAGGAACAGGAAAAACTGCTGCTTTTGGATTACCATTATTACAGTTAATCAATCCTGAACTTCCTACGGTTCAAGCTGTAATTTTAGTTCCAACAAGAGAATTAGGACATCAGATATTTAAAAATTTAGAAGATTTTTCAAAACACCTGCCACAAGTTTCTATTGCAGCAACTTGCGGAGGAATCCCAATAAAACCACAAATTGAGCGCCTTACGCAACCTACACACATTGTAGTTGCAACACCAGGACGTTTAATCGATTTAATTCAGCGTAAAGCGGTTAACTTAAAAGAAACACAATACCTTATTTTAGACGAAGCCGACGAAATGGTTTCTATCCTAAAAGAAAGTCTGGACGAAATCGTAGCCGAATTACCAAAAAAACATACAACATTATTATTCTCGGCAACATTACCAGGAACAATTAAGCAATTGATCCAGAATTACTTATCTAAAAATGTAGTTCAGGTAAGTGCTGATATGGAAACGGTAGGAAACCAAGGAATTGATCATGAATATATTGTAGTTGATCCTATCGAGAAACTAGAAGTTTTAATGCATTTCTTAAACTCCAGAGATGGAGAACGCGGAATCATCTTTTGTAAAACAAAAGCAGCCGTAAATAAATTAGCTAAAAACTTAGCTATAAACCGTTTTTCATCAGGAGCATTGCACGGAAGTTTGTCACAAGGAATCCGTGATAGAATCATGGAACAATTTCGTGAAGGACACATCAATATATTAGTAGCTACAGATTTAGCCGCTAGAGGAATAGATGTTAAAGAAATCTCTTATGTTGTAAATTACCATTTGCCAGATGCTTACGAAGCTTATGTACACCGTAGTGGTAGAACTGCTAGGGCAGGGGCAAAGGGACTTTCGCTTACAGTTTTACAACCAGAAGAAGTAAAAGAAATAGCAGATTTTGAAAAAGAACTAGGAATTAAATTTACCGAGTTCAAAAAACCATCTGTAGCAAGTTTGGAAGAAAACAACACATTATTGTGGGCAAAACAAATCTTTAAAACAAAGCCCAATCACGACGTTTCTACAGATTTAAAAACCAAAGTAAAAACAGTTTTTCATCATTTAACCAAAGACGAATTGATAGAAAAATTGCTTGCCAATTATTTATTGCAAAACAAACCTGAAGTAGCCGAAAAACCTGTTAAAAAATTCAAAAAGTAACAAAACTGACAATTGTCATTGCACATTAATGTTGTACTTTTATAAGGTATTTTTTTTAAAACAATCTTACTTATAAAATAACAATATATGAAAATAGTTATTATAGGTGGCGGTTTTGCAGGAATCAATCTTGCAAAAGAGCTAGTCAATCACAATCAAATCCAAGTCACACTTGTAGACAAAAACAATTATAATTTTTTTCCGCCGCTTATTTATCAGGTAGCTACAGCTTTTTTAGAACCATCAAGTATTAGCTACCCATTTAGAAAATTTTTTGCAGGTAAAAAGAACCTTAACTTTAGATTAGGAGAATTACAAGAAGTAGTTCCTGCTGAAAATAAAGTAATTCTTAATAACGGAGAATTAACATACGATTATTTAGTATTTGCAACTGGTGCCGAAACCAGTTATTTTGGATTGGAAAACGTAATGAAAAACGCCATTCCGATGAAAACACTAAATGATGCCATCGTAATGCGTAATACATTGCTTAAAAATCTTGAGAAAGCAGCTATTACCAAGGACATTCGTAAACGCCGTAAATTGTTAACCATTGTTGTAGCCGGAGGTGGACCAACAGGAGTAGAAGTTTCGGGAATGTTTGCCGAAATGCGTAAAAACATCTTATTAAAAGAATATCCAGAACTAGATACCACTGCAAGTAATGTTTACTTAGTTGATGGTGGAGATGCACTGTTGGCGCCAATGAGCAAAGCATCGCAACAAGACACCCTTAAAGCACTTACAGAATTAGGAGTTGTTGTAAAACTAAACAATCGAGTTACCGATTATGTAGATGATATTGTATATTTTTCTAACGGAGAAACCATTCATACCAAAAACCTAATTTGGGCAGCTGGAGTTTCAGCCAAAGCTTTCGATGGTATTCCTGTGGAAAGTTACGGACGCGGTAAACGTATGGCAACCGATGCGTATAATAAAGTAAAAGGAGTTGAGAATATTTATGCTATCGGTGACACATCAATCATGGATACTGATCCTGCATTTCCAAACGGACATCCACAAGTAGCACAAGTAGCGATACAGCAAGGAATAAACTTAGCCAAAAACTTCAAAGCAATTGCTCAAAACAAACCATTAAAACCTTTTATATATGTAGATAAAGGTTCGATGGCAATTATAGGTAAAAATAAAGCGGTTGTAGATTTACCAAAACCAAAATGGCATTTTAACGGATTCTTAGCTTGGGCAATTTGGTTATTTATACACTTAGTTTCACTTATAACATATCGTAATCGTCTTAGTACATTCTATAACTGGATGATTGCTTATTTTGCAAAAGACCAATCATTGCGTATGATTATCAGACCAGATAAAAAAGCAATAAACTAGAAGGGATTTTTCGCACACAGATTTACTTGGTCTAGAAGAACGCGGATTAAACGAATTCGCTATCGCAAAAACACGGATTAAACAGATTTTTTATCTTTTAATCCGTGTTTTTATTTTCGTAAATCCGTATTTCGCGTTCCTTTAACAAAGAGTTAAGACTGAGTAAATAATCTAAATTTTATTTTTTCATTAAAAGCTCCAGCGGAACGTAATATTTATAGTAATTTATACGTCTTTCTAGTTAAAGATCCAGCGGAGCGACATCTTTATGTTTTTAAAAATCCGTTTTTAATCTGCGTTTTCGCGATAGCGAATCCGTTTAATCCGCGTTCCTCTGTACAAACTATATTTATTTCATTAATGAATCATTGCTGTTTCTTCATCATTAGAAGCAGCAATTTTTTCTTTTATAAAACGTTTCCCAATATTTAAAATTATAAATGCGGTAATTGTAGTTGTAGTCATAATCGCAACCATCGGAATAATAGAGTTTACTACAAATATACCAACTGCAAATGATGCAATTGCACCCAAACCAAGCTGAATTGCACCCATTAATGCCGATGCACTTCCTGCATTTCTGGCAAAAGGAGCCATTGTAAGACCAGCTGTATTAGGATTAGAAATTCCTAGACAAGCCAGATAAATAAACAACATACCAATTGTTTCGTACAAACCAAGAAGATTGTTCATTGCCAAAATCAAGAATACAATACTTATTAAAGACTGAGTAATTAATGCTCCAAATATCATTTGTTCACTAGAAAACTTTCTTAATAACAAAGAATTAAGTTGGCTGGCACCAATGAAACTCAACGACATAAAGGCAAAAATCCAACCATACATTTTAGCGTCAACCTTAAAAATATCCATAAAAACGATAGGAGAGGACGCTACATAAGTAAATAATCCAGAAAAAGATACTGCGCCAGTAAAAGCATAAGTAAAGAACTGAGGCTCTTTTACAACTTTAAGGAAGTTTGCAATAATTGGTTTCGGTTTTAACGAAATAGATGTATCTGGTTTATGAGTATTTGGCAAACCAATTTGCGAAGCCAATAAAATAACAATTCCCATACACATTAATATAAAGAATACAGTATGCCAACCAGAATATGATGTTACGTAACCACCAATAGTTGGTGCAAGCATTGGCGAAAGTCCCACAACAAGCATTAACATAGAAAATACTTTAGGAATATCTTTTACAGGAAAAAGATCTCTAACCATTGCTACAGAAGCAACAGTTGCAGCACAACTACCAACGGCTTGTAAAAAACGTAAACCAATAAAAGTATCAATATCTGTAACGAAAATACATCCCAAAGAAGCCAAAATATAAACCAACAATCCTATAAATAAAGGCTTTTTTCGTCCAAATCTATCCAATAAAGGCCCATAAAGTAATTGTCCAGCCGAAATTCCTATAAAATAACTAGATAAACTCATGGAAACTTTTGCAACTGTGGTGTTTAAGTCTTTTGCAATATCAGAGAAACCAGGTAAATACATATCAATAGAAAATGGTCCCAGAGCAGTTAAAGAACCTAAAATAAGTATAAGTTGAATGTATTTTTTTGTAGTCATTGTATTTTAAAAATATATTTTTTATTTGACTGCAAAGATAAATATTTCGTACCTTGTTAATTCATTAAAGAAATTTTTAGTGAAAAAACTATTTTTTTAACATAGTTAGCTTTGTAAAGGGCTATAATTATTAATTTAAAATTATCAATTATGAAAAGATGTGCCTTATTATTACTATTAGTTACTACAGTTTCTTTTTCTCAAAAAGTGGTTTCCAAAATTGAGCCTGTAAGCGTTGAACAGTATGAATTTCTTCAAAAAGTCAACAAATTTTATCCGGATATTCCGCTTACAAAACAAATTACAAATTTTTACTCAGATGATAAAATTATAGATTCTAAGCAAGAATTTGATTTAAAAGGAACGCCATTTACAGATTATAGCTTAGGCATAGGTCCTTATAATAAAAAAATTATATTTGATTACACAACAAAAGCTGACGGAAGAGTTCATGGTGACATTTCGATATTTAAAGGAGACGTTTATAAAACAGCTTATTATGATGATAACGGTCGATTTGAAGTTTTCTTAAACGGGAAATCTGTTTACTCAAAGAAATATTAAATTCATTTGTATTAAGCATAAGCAAACCATCTTAGCAATAAGATGGTTTTTTATTTGCGCCTATTCTACTAGTATATAAATGAACTATAATTTATATTATGTAAAATAGAATGTTTTTAAACCCGAAAACGATCATATCAATCCCTATGTTTGGTATTGAATACTTTTATTGCTTATTTTAGCTAATCAATATACAGCAAAATAAATAGATTCAAAATTATTTATGCTTTCATTGTAAGGGTTTATTTTATTATTTTTACAAACGATACTTTCTAAAAATTTATCAATCTTATGAATACAATTGCTGAGCATATTGCAGATTTCTTGAAAGAATATCCGCCATTCGATAATTTAACTTTTCAAGAATTATCTGAGATTGCAACTAATATTCGTGTTATTAATTTAGAAAAACACGCAGTATTATTTCAAGTTAACGATGCCTTACACGATAGTTTTTATGTAGTTGCTTCTGGCGTTATTAATTTATCGGTAATTGCTGATGCCGAAGAAACTTTACTAAATAAATGCCATGATGGTGATATATTTGGGCTACGTCCATTTTTTGCCAAGAATAACTATATGATGACTGCAAAAGCCAGAGAAGAAAGTATTGTGTATGCAATACCAATCGCTGTCTTTAGGCCATTTGTTGCAAACAATCCAGATGTTTTAAATTTCTTGTTAGAGAGTTTTGCGACAAACACACGTCACACAAAAGACAATTCTGACGCTAAAGGAAATCATATTTCTGATAATATATTCTATTCAGATCAACAGTCTGAAATACAATACATTCAGTCATTAACGTATAATAATTCGCCATTAACAGCCGTAGCAAGCGATATTGTAAAAGATGCTGCTTTGCGTATGACAGATGCTATGGTAGATAATATTGTTGTTTGTGAGAATCACAAGCCAATTGGGATTGTAACCGATGCCGATTTATCTTCTAAAATTGCTACAGGTAGATTCTCAATTGAAGAAACTGTAGATAAAATCATGTCCTCGCCTGTTGTAACTGTAATAGAAAATGTTTCATTAGCAGAAGCTCAATTATTGATGCTAAAACATAATGTAAGCCATTTGTGTGTTACAAAAGACGGAACAAGTAAATCTGCTGTAAAAGGAGTTATCTCCGAGCATGATTTAATTGTTGCTCAAGCGAGTAATCCTGGTGTATTGATAAAAGAAATCAAACGTTCGCAATTACCAAAGGATTTAAAACAAATCAGAGATCGTTTGTCTGATTTAATTCAGAATTACATACAAAAGAATATTCCGCTTTCACATATAAGTAATATTGCAAACGAAATCAATCTAGCATTGATTAAACGCTCAGTTGAGCTTTCTATTTTAGAAATGGGCTCACCTCCTGCTCGATTTGCGTGGTTAAGTATTGGAAGTCAAGGAAGAAAAGAACAGCTTTTGTTAACTGATCAGGATAGCATCCTGATTTTTGAAGATGTAACTGCAGATAAATATCGTGATGTAAAAGATTACTTTTTACGTCTAGCTAAAAGAACTACAGGAACGTTAGAAAAAATCGGATACGACTATTGTCCTAACGGACATATGGCAAGTAATATGCTTTGGTGTAAGTCATTGACAGACTGGACAAAACAATACAACAGCTGGATGAATACTCCAGGTGAAAATAGTAACGATTTAAGTAGTATTTTCTTTGATTATGAGATTGTTTTTGGGGAACCAAAAATTGAAGAAGCAATAGAAAATGTGATATTCAAGAACGCAATTAATAATACATTATTCTTTGATTTCTTAGGAAATGATGCTTTGAGAAAAAACTCTCCTTTAAGTTTCTTTAAGAAATTTATAGTTGAAGAAGATGGACCGCATAAATTTATGTTTGATATTAAAACTCGTGCATTAATGCCATTAATTGACGGAGCACGTTTATTGATATTAAGTTCGAATATAAAAGGAATCAAGAATACTTATTTAAGATTTAAGCAATTAGCAATTACAGATTCTAAGAATGCAGATATTTATCTTAGCTGTGCTGAAGCTTTTTTAACGTTATCAAAGTTTAGAACAATCGAAGGTTTTAAAAATGATGACTCTGGTCAATATATAAATCTAAGAGAATTATCTAAAAGCGATAAAGAAAAATTAAAAAATGCATTAGCTCCAATGAAAGAACTTGAAGAGCTTATTAAGAGTAAATTTCAACTGACCCAATTTTCATAATATGTTAGACTGGCTGAAAAATATCAACAAAGAATATCCTGATTTCTGGAAAGAATACCTTGCTAAATTTGAAATTAAATCAGAGCGTTTTGTTGTTTTATCTACCGAAACATCTGGCTTAAATCCATCAAAAGATGTAATCTTATCTATTGGTTCATTTGCAGTAGTAAATAATAGCATTGTTATTCAGGATAGCTTTGAAGCAGTTTTATTGCAGTATAAATTCTTTCATGATAACGGACTCACAAATGAGTTTATTATAGAAAGTAAAATGGAAAAATTAGCTGAACCTGATGCGCTTAGAGGATTAATCGAATATATTGGGAACGGTATTTTAGTTGGACATCATATTAATTTTGATGTCGAAATGATTAATGCTGCCTTAGAAAAATTAGATTGCGGAAGACTTAAGAATGAAGCTTTAGATGTTGATGTGATGTATCGCAAACTACACGACATCAACGACAGACAGTTTTCTCTAGATGAATTATGCGAAATTTATAAAATACCAAAAAGCGAAAGAAATTCATCTTCCGAAGATGCTTATAAAATTGCTTTATTGTTCTTGAAACTAAAATCAAGATTAGGAATAAAATAATACTTCTGAAATTTTAAAACTAACACGAATTCCACAAATTTTCACGAAACCCATTAGTGTGAATTTGTGGATTTTTTTGTTTTTTTACCATTAAGGGATTAAACTTCACTTAGATTTGACTTAATTTTTCTTAACCTCTTAATGGTTCAAAACTTTTTTTCATAATGTATTTATTTTTTTTACTTAATCCTCACAGACTTAATAAAACGTCCGTGATGACTTACTGAAACTGGTATTCTAGATTTTGTTGCAGCATCAATTATGTACGGAATCCCAACATCTTTGAATATTTTAGTTTCAGTATCTAAAACAGAGATTCTTTTTAAATTATTCTTTCTAGAAACTGCTATAGTATCAATATAATCTTCTGTAATTGTTGTTTTTGTATAATACAATGTGTTATTTATAGTTACGGTACCAGAATTAGCACTTTCGTAAAAGCAAACTAGTTTGGTTGGAAAATATCCGCTTATTTTCGCTTCGCGATTGTATATTTTATAAGCAGCTTCTTTTCGGCTCCATAAATTCCAAACCATGATTTCGGGTTTTTCGGAATTCAGAATAAGAAATTGCTCTTGTGGAGTGAAGATTTTATCCAAAAATCCTTTTCGTTTCCAATTACTTTCTTGCCGAGCAGTTTCTAAATCAACAATGTCATTGCCAATCATTTTTCATCAAGTTTGGATTGAATAATACTTAAAGCAGCTTTAGCATTAACCATTTTCTCCATCGATTCATTATCGATTATAATATCAAACGCTTCTTCGACATCCAATACAATATCGACCAAATTGGCAGAGTTAATATTTAAATCGGTTATGAAATTTGTTTCTTCAGTAAAGTTTTCAAAAGCTTCATCATTTTTAGTATAAGGCTTTACAATCTTCTTTAATTCGGTAAGTAATTGGTCGTTGTTCATATTTAATTATTAGTTTTAAATTGAAAGTTGGTTATATTTTTTCAAAATCACACAGCCATTAACATCTCCAAAACCAAAACTTGCCTTAGCAATAATATTTAGATCAGAGTTAATTAATTGAGTTGGGATTCTTGATTTATCAATAATAGATGCGATTTCAGAATTTAAATCCTCGCAATTGGTATTTGGAGAAATAAAACTTTGATGTAGTTGCAAAACCGCTGCTACAAGTTCGATACTTCCTGCCGCTGACAAACAATGCCCGATAATTGATTTTAATGCATTTACATACGGAAAATCTTTTCCTTTTCGGTTTAATGCAATACTCCAATTCTCAATTTCTAAAGCGTCTTTAGAAGTTGCCGTTAAATGTCCGTTGATTAAATCAATTTCCGAAGCCGAAATTTTAGCGTTTTCTAATGCGCTACTAATACATTTTTGTACAGCAACTGAGTTTGGCGCAGTCATACTCCCGCTGCCACGTTGTCCGCCAGAATTTACATTTCCGCCTAGAACTTCCGCATAAATTCGGGCTCCCCTACTTAAAGCAGTTTCTAGATCTTCTAGTACCAAAGCTCCTGCACCGCTTCCGGGAACAAAACCCGAAGCACTTGCACTCATTGGTCTTGAACCATTTTCGGGAGAATCATTGTGTTTGAATGTACATACCTTCATTGCATCAAATCCACCCCAAATATATGGCCCAGAATCGCTCGTACTTCCAGCCAGAATACGTTTTGCCTGACCTAGCTTTATACGCTCATACGCCATTAAAACACTTTCTGTACCTGTTGTGCATGCCGATGAATTGGTTGTAACTTGATTCCCAAGTCCAAGTTTCCCTCCTAAATAAGCACTTACACCACTATTCATTGTTTGTGCTACAACAGTGCTTCCTAATCGTCTGGTTTGGAAATCATCAATTTTATAAATGCTTTCTCTAAATTTTTCTATTCCTGATGTTCCCGAACCAAATATTGTTCCGCTATCCCAATCAGGTTCTTCATTTTCTTCAATTGATAATCCTGCATCTTTCCAAGCGTCTAATCCAGCAATTACACCATATAAAATCCCTGAGGCATTAAAATTTCGTAATTCAAGTTCGGTAAAATACTCTGCAATTAATTCAGGAGATAATTCTGGTTTTCCTGAAATCTGACAAGAAAATTGTAATCGTTCTAATTCTGAATCATGTTTAATTCCTGATAAACCCTTTTTTAATGCATTTGTAAAGGCATCAAGTCCTACCCCATTTGGGGCAACAACTCCAAGACCTGTAATGACAACTCTATTTTGCATTTTACTTACTTTTAAGTTTATAATCTAATTGTTAGTAACTCCGATGCCCATAAAGGAACGCGGATGATACAGATTTACAAAAAGTAAAGACACGGATAAAAACGGATTTTTTTAATAATGACGATCCCGAAAGGAAATCCGTTTAAATCAGTGTTTTCGCTATAGCGAATTCGTATCATCAGCGTTCTATTCTTTCTTCAGGCTAAACAATCATTCCTGCAATTGTTCCAGAACAAACTTCTGCTCCTTGTTCATTTTTCATGCTTACTTTGCATTTTAATTTCCCAAATCTGAAATATATTTTTTCTGAAATAACAGTAACTTTTTC
The DNA here is from genome assembly GCF_002156885.1 of Flavobacterium sp. AJR. NCBI lineage: Bacteria > Pseudomonadati > Bacteroidota > Flavobacteriia > Flavobacteriales > Flavobacteriaceae > Flavobacterium > Flavobacterium sp. AJR. Next base: position 17,809 of record NZ_NCWQ01000045.1, read on the forward strand.
TTTTGGATAAACAGGTTTTAAAAAATCAATTTCTACTGATGTTAAAGCAATTGAGGTAGTTTCTATAAACTCTTTGTTTAACAAAAATATTCCTAAACACACAAGTCCAATTTGCGCCATAACTTCCGTTAAGATTACACCCGGAGTAACTGGATTTGAGATAAAATGTCCTTTATAAAAATCTAAATTTTCATCAAAATAATAATTCCCCTCTACTCCATTTTCGGATATAGAAATAAGTTCATCTACAAACAAAAAGGGTTTCGTATAAGGCAACTTAGCTATTATATCCTGATTCGTCATTTCTGCTTTAATTTAAAATTGTAATAAAACGCGTTGCGCTGAGAACCCAGGACCAAAGCTTAACATTAAACCTTTAGTTCCTTTTTTAGGTTGATTATCTATAACTTGTTCTAAAACGTACAAAACAGTTGCGCTAGACATATTTCCGTACAATCGCAACACTTCTTTTGTATCGTCAATGTTTTTACCTAGATCCGAGAATAATTCCTCTACAGTTTGTATGATTTTTTTCCCTCCTGGATGAAATATCAAATGGTCAATATTTTCTATTTTTAAATTGTTCTTGGCTAAAAACGGATGAATAATGTCTGGAAAATGGGAAGCTATAGTTTCTGGAACTTCAATATCTAGCACCATTTGCAATCCTGTGTTTACAAGTTTAAAACCCATCATGTGTATGTTATCATAAAAATGATACATTTCTTCATCAAGAATCTCTGGTCCGTTATCGTCTTTATGGGATGATAACAATGTACAAGCTGCTCCGTCTCCAAAAATTGCCGCTGAGACAATATTCGCCATCGAAAAATCATCTAACTGAAATGTTGCCGTAGGACTTTCTACCGCAATTACCGCAGCTCGTTTTCCAGGGTTAGCTTTTAAAAAGTTTTTAGCGTAAATAATTCCTGAAATTCCTGCCGCACAGCCCATTTCGGTAACTGGAAGACGCACGATATCTTGGCGTAGTTTGAGCTTGTTTATTAGATAGGCATCTAAGGACGGAATCATTATTCCGGTGCAACTTACAGTAATGATATAATCAAGACTTTCTGGTTTCCAATTTACTTTATGTAGTGCTTTGTTTAGTACTTTCTCTCCTAAATCGATAACTTCACGAACATAGATATCGTTTCGGTCTTCAAAGGAAGTATTGGTAAAAACTTCGATTGGATCCATAATAGAATAACGTTTATCTACAGCCGCTCCTTCAAAAATTTTCTTGACTTTTCGAATAAAACGATCATCCTGACCAATAAGCCATGAATCTAAAAAAGGAATAATTTCTTCTGTTGTCCTGGAATATTTTGGTAATTGCTTAACAACTGTGGTTATTTTCACACTCATATTTTTGAAATTATCCATTGGTATCGGAAAGCCCATTTCCACTGAATGGTATATTTTTTTAAGTTTAATTGTTTTGAAAAATCAACCAATTCACTTTTTTTAAATCCTCTTAAAATAGATGTTAATCCATCTTTCTTAGGCATTCCGTTTAATCGGGTAATAAAGCATAATGCTTGAAATAAACGATATGAAATTATACTTCTTTGCAAATCATTAATAACAACGCCATACTTTGCATTAACATTAAAAATAGCTGCCAGATTAATAATTTCATCCGTTTTAAAATGATGTAAGGTTAATGTACATAAGGCAATATCATATTTTAATTGATTAAAAGCTTCACTAAATACATCTTCACAGCGGTAGCTGATATTTGGGTAATGTTTGGATAATTTTCGAGCATAGCTTATTGTAAATGCATTGGCATCAATACCTCTTAGCTGAAAATCCCAATCGTGTTTTAATGCATAATCGGCTAATTTTCTTAACATATCACCATTTCCACATCCTATATCTATAATAGTTATAGTTTGGTTTTTATCAATACCTTTTAATAATTTTTCTACTCCTTGTAAAGTTAATTGGTTCCCTCCTAGCAGTTGGTTTATTCTGGCGATTTTATCCAAAGCATTTTGCAAAATTTCACCTTCTAAATTGAAATCATCCATAATTTCAGGATCATCGGTTCTGTATTTGGTTTTTATTGCCATTAATAATTTAGAGTTATAGGTTTGCCATGTGTTCTTTTTATGATTCGAGGTAACAAAAAAGGAAATTGAATTAATAACCACATAACAAATGTAGATTTGGTTTTATTTTGCAAAAGAGAAGCTAGAAAGCGTCCAGTTCTTAATCTCTTTTTGAAATTGTAATTCCATGATTTGGTATATTTTTCTTCAAGTTCTTTTCTTGATTTAATTGTATTAGTAAAAAAATCTGTAATTAATTCAGATGCTATTTTGGCACTATGAATTGCCATTGCCATCCCGTTTCCGCATAATGGTTGAATTAGTCCTGCGCTATCACCAACCATTAGTATGTGATTTTCTATTGCCGTTTTCTCTTCAAATGAAATCTGACTTATCGTTAATGGTTTTTCAAACAATGGGGTGCTATTTGTAAAAATCTGCTTTAAATGTGCGTTTTTATAAATAATATTAGTTTGGAAGTCATCTATATTTTTGAATTTTTTAAAAGTTTCAAAATTCACTAAATAGCACATGTTTATAATGTCGTTTTCAACTTTTGAAACACCACAATAACCTCCTTCAAAATTGTACAAACCTACAAGATCATTACGAAAATCTCCTTTATAATGCCCTTTTACAGCGAGCCAAGGTGCTTTTTTTAGAATAAAATTGCGTTGTAGTTTTTGATCAAAATTAGAACGTTTGCCAAAAGCGCCTATTGCAATTTTAGCAATAAACATTTTAGCATCTGAAGTTGAAACTGTAAATACATCATTTTTAAAATCAATATCTTCGACAGTATCATGAATTATTTCGCATCCATTTTCGATTGCTTTTTGGTATAAATGATAATCCAATGCATACCGACTAATCCCGAATCCTCCTAATGGTAAGGTACAATGAATTAATTTGCCGTTGGGTGCAGAGAATTCTAGCTCTGTAATTGTTGTAGGGTTTAAATCTTGAATTTTCAAATCAAGCCAATCCAGATAGGGCTTTATTTCATTAGAAACGTATTCGCCACAAACTTTATGTTTTGGGAATTCATTTTTTTCAATTAAAATCACTTGTAGTTTCATTTTAGATAAATGAATCCCGCAAGTAAGTCCTGCTAGTCCGCCACCAATAATCACTACATCAGCATTTTTTTTCATATGTAGATACTATTCGTTTTTAACAGTTATGAGTTCGTTAATCTAATTTTTACAAGGTGTTTTAGATTTTAACGAATTAATGCTATTGCTAATTTAACTAATTTATTAATAATAACCCATTTTAATACAAAAAAAGCTGCCTCGATTTGAGACAGCTTAGAAATTTATTTTTTGAAAAAGATATTAGATTTTTTCTTTCATAATCTCTTCTACAATTTCTGGATTCAATAAAGTCGAGATATCTCCAAAGTTTGAGTAATCTCCTTCGGCAATCTTACGTAAAATTCTACGCATGATTTTTCCTGAACGTGTTTTTGGTAAACCAGATACAAACTGAATTTTATCTAACTTAGCAATTGGCCCAATGTGATCTGAAATGTATTGATTAATCTCTTTACTTAAATTGGCTCTGTCTCTGTATTCTCCTGTTTCTTTTAGGATTACGAAACCGTATAAAGCATTTCCTTTTATATCATGTGGGAATCCAACAATTGCAGATTCAGCTACTGCAGGATGCTCATTAATAGCATCTTCTATTGGAGCTGTTCCAAGATTATGTCCTGAAACAATCACAACATCATCTACTCTACCTGTGATTCTGTAATATCCTACTTCATCTCTTAATGCACCATCTCCTGTAAAGTATTTACCTGGAAACGCAGAGAAGTAAGTATCTTTATAACGTTGGTGATCTCCCCAGATAGTTCTGGCGATTCCTGGCCATGGAAATTTAATACACAAACTTCCTACTACTTGGTTTCCTTCTATTTCATTGCGCTTTTCATCCATTAAAACCGGTTGAATTCCAGGAAGTGGCAATGTTGCATATGTAGGTTTTGTAGGCGTTACAAAAGCAATTGGCGAAATCATGATTCCTCCAGTTTCTGTTTGCCACCAAGTATCTACAACTGGACATCTTTTATCTCCTACGTGGTCATTGTACCAGTGCCAAGCTTCTTCGTTGATAGGCTCTCCTACTGATCCAATTACTTTAAGTGATTTTAAAGGGTATTTCTGAACATAATCTAAGCTTTCTTTTGCCAATGAACGAATTGCTGTTGGCGCAGTGTAAAACTGAGTTACTTTATGTTTCTCTATAATTTCCCAAAAACGGCTGAAATCTGGGTATGACGGAACTCCTTCAAAAATTACAGTTGTTCCTCCATTTAATAATGGACCGTATAATATGTATGAGTGACCTGTGATCCAACCAATATCGGCTGTACACCAGAAAATATCATTTTCTTCGTGAGCAAAAACATTTTTGAATGTATAAGCTGTGTAAACCATATATCCGGCAGTGGTATGAACCATTCCTTTTGGTTTTCCTGTAGAACCAGATGTATATAAGATAAATAACGGATCTTCTGCATCCATAATTTCTGCAACATTATAGTCTAATGCAGCATCTAGAAGCGGTTGCAACCATTGGTCACGCCCTTCTTTCATTTTTACTTCAGTTTTTGTTCTTTTTGCAACCAATACTTTGGTTACGCATGGACAAGTTTCTAACGCTTCATCAACAATTGCTTTTAAATCAATCGTTTTGTTACCTCTATAACCTCCATCAGAAGTGATAACCATTTTACATTCGCTATCATTTATCCTAGCAGTTACTGCCGATGCCGAAAATCCTGCAAATACAACTGAATGTATTGCTCCAATTCTTGCACATGCCAAAACTGAAACTGCCAATTCTGGAATCATTGGTAAATAAATACAAACTCTGTCTCCTTTTTTTATTCCTTGTTCACGAAGAACATTTGCCATTTTCGAAACTCTCTCGTACAACTCATTATAAGTAATATGTAATGAACTTTCTGATGGATCGTTTGGTTCGAATATTATTGCTGTTTTTTCTCCTCTTTTACTTAAATGTCTGTCAATACAGTTTTTAGTAATATTTACTTTTGCTTCAGAAAACCACTTTACTTCTGCATCTGCCATATTAAAATCAACAACTTTTTCCCATTGTTGATACCATGTGAAATTTTCCTCTGCTATTTTTCCCCAAAATTTTCTTGGTTCACGAACAGATTTATTGTAGTGTTTAAAATATTGTTCTAAATTTTCAATTTTGTAATAACTCATGTTTCCAATTTTTTTATAAAAGTATTAAATCTCTTTCTATTCTTAAAACTATTTAATTTATTAATTATGACAAAAAATTGCATTATGTATTTAAAATTTAGCAATTTATTTGCATTCATTTAAAAATTTGCGATTATAGGTAAATTTACTTTGCATGAAAAAAGGCATGATAAACAATATCATGCCTTTAGTCTTAACAAGATCAACAACAATTAATTTTAATGCCAGAAAATTGCGATTTAGATAAATTCGAATCAATTGTTTTCACTAATTTATTAATGTGTAAATAAGGCATTAATTTCATTTTTCTGCATCTTACAATATCTTCTCGATTTTGAAAATAGCAGCAACATTATTAATTAATAGGATACTAAAAGACAGGGTTTAAAATGTCTTTTATTAGGTATTACTCCACTTAACTATCGCCTCGTTTGTAGTTAAGTGAAAGTAATATGCATCTATATCCATATTATCTTAATAAGTGCTTACTAATTCAAAATATTATATAAAAACAGAGATACAGCGCAAACTCCAACACTTGTTGAAGTCCTAATTTAATTATCCAATTTTTTTCATTGCAGTCATCGATTCTCTCAACCACGCTCCTACTTCTTCGATAGGGTGTAGACGAATAGTTTTATTAACTGCGATAAGTACTGCATTGTCAACTCCATTTGAAGATGAGAATGGTTTTCCGATTACATTTGTATCAACTGTTTTCATGAAATCAGTTAATAACGGTTTGCAAGCGTGATCAAATAAATAACAACCATACTCGGCAGTATCCGATATAATTCTATTCATTTCGTGTAATTTCTTTCTTGCAACAGTATTTGCAATTAGAGGTAATTCATGTAATGATTCGTAATAAGCAGATTCTTCGATAATACCAGCTTCTGTCATAGTTTCAAAAGCTAATTCTACACCCGCTTTTACCATTGCAATCATTAATACTCCATTATCAAAGTATTCTTGCTCAGAAATTGCAGCTTCAGTTGGAGCTGTTTTTTCGAAGTTTGTTTCTCCTGTTGCAGCTCTCCAAGTCAATAAATTAACATCGTCATTAGCCCAGTCAATCATCATATTTCTAGAGAATTCTCCAGACATGATATCGTCTTGGTGTTTTTGAAATAAAGGACGCATAATATCTTTTAATTCATCTGCAATTTCGTAAGCTTCGATTTTAGCAGGATTAGAAAGACGATCCATCATATTAGTGATTCCACCATGTTTCAAGGCTTCTGTAATAGTTTCCCATCCGTATTGGATTAATTTTGAAGCATAACCTGGCTCGATTCCTTTTTCGACCATTTTGTCAAAACATAAGATAGATCCAGTTTGTAACATTCCGCAAAGGATAGTTTGTTCTCCCATTAAATCCGATTTTACTTCGGCAACAAATGAAGATTTTAAAACTCCTGCTTTGTGTCCACCAGTTGCTACAGCATAAGCTTTAGCTTGATCTAAACCTAAATTATTTGGATCATTTTCTGGATGAACAGCAATTAATGTTGGTACACCAAATCCTCTTTTGTATTCTTCACGAACCTCAGAACCTGGACATTTTGGAGCACACATAATTACAGTAATGTCTTTACGAATTTGCATTCCTTCTTCAACAATATTAAAACCGTGAGAATATGCTAGTGTAGAACCATTTTTCATTAATGGCATAATCGCTGTAACTACAGCTGTATGTTGTTTGTCTGGAGTAAGGTTACATACTAAATCTGCTGTTGGGATTAATTCTTCATAAGTACCTACTGTAAAACCATTTTCGGCAGCATTTTTATAAGAAGCTCTTTTTTCTGCAATTGCATCTGGACGTAAAGCGTAAGAAATATCAAGTCCTGAATCTCTCATGTTTAAACCTTGGTTTAATCCTTGAGCTCCACAACCTACGATAACTACTTTTTTTCCTTTTAAAGCAGCAATCCCATCAGCGAATTCTGATTGTTCCATAAATTCGCAAACGCCTAATTGTTCTAATTGTAATCTTAGTGGTAATGTGTTGAAATAATTTGCCATTTTTTTTAAAAAATATTTAATGAATGTGTAATTTAATAATTGTATAAGTTAGTTGGTATTACAGACTAAAACTGACTACAGTTTTAGTTCTTCTAGTAATGTGGATACTTCCATTTTTTCTTTAGAAACCGAAATTCTTCCTGAACGTACAAACTGCATGATTCCGTATGGTTTCAGTTTTGCATGTACTTCTTCAATCTCTGAACGTCTTCCTGATTTTGAAATCACAAAAAAGTCACGAGAAACAGTTACGATGGTAGATTGGCTTTCTTTGATGATGTTCTGAATTTGTTTTTCATCAAATAACAAATTTGAATGTATCTTAAACAATGCATTTTCTAAATAAATAGTCTCTTCGTCTGTGTGATAAAAAGCTTTTATTACCTCGATTTGTTTTTCGATTTGTCCAACAATATTCTTAACCCATTTTTCTGTTGTTTCTACAACGATAATGAATCTTGAAACATTGTCTATTTCTGATTCTGAAACGTTTAGACTTAATATATTAATGTGTCGCTTTAAGAATATTCCTGATATTCTATTTAATAAACCCACATTGTTTTCTGAGTATACCGAAATGGTAAATGTTCTATTTTCCATAGTTATTTGTTTAAAGTTTTCTTGTTTAAAGTTCCAAGTTGTTCAACTTTAAACCTTAAACCTCAAACTTTTTTATTTAGCTTAATCTGATATCAGAAACACATGCTCCTGTTGGAATCATTGGGAATACATTATTTTCTTTTTCAACCATAACTTCTAAGAAATAAGCATCTTCTGAAGCCATCATTTCGGCAACAGCTGCATCTAAATCTTCTCGTTTTTTTACTTTTTTTGCTTTGATATAATATCCTTCAGCAATAGCAACAAAATTTGGATTAATCATTTCTGTAGAAGCGTATCTGTTGTCAAAAAATAATTCTTGCCATTGACGTACCATTCCTAAGAATTCATTGTTAAGTACTACGATTTTTACTGGTACTCTTGTTTGGAAAATAGTTCCTAATTCCTGAATAGTCATCTGGAATCCTCCATCTCCAATAATTGCTACAACTTCGCGATCTGGTCTTCCCATTTTAGCTCCAATTGCAGCTGGTAAAGCAAATCCCATTGTACCTAAACCTCCAGAAGTAACATTACTTTTGGTTGTATTAAATTTAGCATAGCGACAAGCAAACATTTGGTGCTGACCAACATCTGAAACAATTATCGCATCACCTTTGGAGTGTTTATTAATCATTTCCATGGCTTCACCCATTGAAATACCTTTATTATTTGTAGGGTTTAATTCTTCTTTTATAACCGAATCAAACTCTATTTGATACTTTTCTTTGAATATATTATGCCAAGCCTCGTGTTTGTTATTTTCAATTAACGGAAGTAATGCATCTAATGCTTCTCTTACATCTCCTAAAACAGCAACTTCTGTCTTTACGTTTTTATCAATTTCGGCTGGATCGATATCAAAATGAATCACTTTGGCTTGTTTAGCATAAGTTGCTAAATTTCCTGTAACACGATCATCAAAACGCATTCCTAACGCAATTAGAACATCACATTCGTTAGTAAGTAAGTTTGGTCCGTAATTACCGTGCATCCCTAACATTCCTACGTTTAAAGGATGGTCTGTTGGTAAAGCCGAAAGTCCTAATATTGTCCAACCAGCTGGTATTCCAGATTTCTCAATCAAAGCTTTTAATTGCTCTTCGGCTTGACCGAGAATAATTCCTTGCCCAAAAACGATAAATGGTTTTTTAGCTTTATTAATTAATTCGGCTGCTTCTGCAACTTTATCCAATTTTAATTTAGGAACTGGAGTATAACTTCTTATTCCTGTACATTTTTTATAGCTAAATTCAAATTCATCAAATTGTGCATTTTTAGTAATATCTATCAAAACTGGGCCTGGACGACCTGATCTTGCGATATAAAATGCTCTTGCGATAATCTCAGGAATTTCTGAAGCTTCGGTAACTTGATAATTCCATTTAGTTACAGGAGTCGAAATTCCGATGATATCAGTTTCCTGAAAAGCATCTGAACCTAGTAAATGTTTCCCAACTTGTCCTGTAATACAAACCATAGGAGTCGAATCGATTTGTGCATCGGCAATTCCTGTAACCAAGTTTGTTGCTCCGGGACCAGATGTAGCAATTGCAACGCCTACTTTTCCTGTTGCTCTTGCATATCCCTGAGCTGCATGCGTTGCACCTTGCTCGTGGCGTACAAGAACGTGGTGTAATTGGTCTTTAAATTTGTATAACTCATCATAAACAGGCATTATAGCTCCACCCGGATATCCATAAACCAAGTCTACTCCTTCTTCTAACAAACATCTTATCACGGCTTCAGCGCCTGATATTTTTATCTTTTCCATATCGGTATCTTTTTCTTCACTCCTACCTTCAAATAAAGTAGAGATTAGATCTATATTTTCTTCTTTCAATAATTCCTTCATTTTTTTGAATTTTGAAATTAAACTTTTGAAATTGTATTGAATACTATTTATCAGTAACGCAACCTGTAGAAGCGCTGGAAACTGATCTTGCGTATTTAAGCAAAACTCCCTTTGAGGCTTTTAAAGCTGGTTGAATCCAATTAGCTTTTCTTTCATCAAATTCTGCGTCAGATATTTTCAGGTTAATGGTATTTTTAATCGCATCGATGGTAATTAAATCTCCATCTTGTACTAAGGCTATACCACCACCATCATAAGCTTCTGGTGTTATGTGTCCTACCACAAATCCATGTGAACCTCCAGAGAATCTACCGTCTGTAATAAGAGCAACGCTGCTTCCTAAACCAGCTCCTATAATAGCCGATGTTGGTTTTAGCATTTCGGGCATCCCCGGACCACCTTTTGGCCCACAATACCTGATGACGACTACATCTCCTGGTTTTACTTTTCCGGCCTGAATACCTGGAATTACATCAAATTCGCTTTCAAAAACGACTGCTGTTCCTTCAAAATATTCTCCTTCTTTTCCGCTTATTTTGGCAACCGCTCCTTCTGTAGCAAGGTTTCCGTATAATATCTGGATATTTCCTGTTGGTTTTAATGCTTTTTGGATTTCAAAAATTACTTCTTGTCCATCATTTAAATCTGGAACTGAAGCTAAATTTTCGGCTACTGTTTTTCCTGTTACTGTTAAACAATCTCCGTGAATAAATCCTTCTTTTAATAGATATTTCATTACTGCTGGAACTCCTCCTACATCATGTAAATCTTCCATCATGTATTTACCACTTGGTTTTAAATCAGCAAGTACTGGTGTTTTATCACTGATTCTTTGGAAATCTGCTAATGTAATTTCTACATCTACAGAATGTGCCATTGCAATTAAGTGCATAACTGCATTTGTAGAACCTCCTAAAACTGCTACTAGTGTAATTGCATTTTCAAAAGCCTTACGAGTCATAATATCTCTTGGCTTAATATCTTTTTCTAATAATACTCTGATTGCTTTTCCTGCTTCAATGCATTCTTGTCTTTTTTCTGGGCTCAAAGCTGGATATGATGAACTAAATGGTAAACTCATACCTAATGCTTCGATTGCCGATGACATAGTGTTTGCAGTGTACATTCCGCCACAAGCACCTGCTCCTGGACATGCATTTTGAATTACTCCTTTAAAATCTTCATCAGAAATAGTATTTTGGAATTTTTTCCCTAAAGCTTCAAAAGCAGAAACAATATTTAAAGATTCTCCTTTCCATTTTCCTGAATGAATTGATCCTCCATAAACCATAAGTGCAGGACGATTTACTCTTCCCATTGCAATTAGAGCTCCTGGCATATTTTTATCACAACCTGGAATAGCAATTAAACTATCGTACCATTGTGCTCCCATAACTGTCTCGATAGAGTCAGCAATAACATCACGAGAAACTAATGAAAAACGCATTCCGTCAGTACCGTTTGAGATTCCATCACTTACACCAACTGTATTGAAAATTAATCCAACTAAATCTGCATTTGAAACTCCTTTTTTGACATCTTTTGCTAAATCGTTCAGGTGCATATTACAAGTGTTACCTTCATATCCCATGCTTACAATTCCAACTTGTGCTTTTTTCAAATCTTCTTCAGTTAGACCAATTCCGTACAACATTGCTTGTGCTGCTGGTTGTGTTTGGTCTTGAGTAATGACTTTGCTGTACTTATTTAATTCCATTATGTGTTATTTGTATTTTAATTTTTATTCAAAAAAAAAACCTTCCAGTATTTGGAAGGTTTATAATATTATTTTTCAATTATATTTATACCATTCCCCTATGTATATGTGATTACCACATTGACAATAATGACAGAAGATATAATAATTGAAATTCTCATGTTTTCTTTTTAGATGTGTCAAAAGTATAAAAACTAATACTACTAAAAAAATAAAATCTCAACATTTCAACTTCTTCTTGTGATTAATTTCACGATTTTAACATTTTACCTTAAACAATCGTAGACTGTCCGATATATACGTTATCATTATTGAAATAAAGCAAGTCATCTTTGCTTAAAATAAAATTAGAAACAAACTCTCCTACTTCGTTAGTTCCAAATTTTGAATCAGATTTTAAATCTGTTGTTACTACTTGATATTCAATTGCTTTTTCTACAGCTTCGTATACTTTATTTGCTTCGGTAAAAAGACCAAAGTGCTCTAGTAACATGGCAGCTGATAGTATTGATGCAATAGGATTTGCAATGTTTTTTCCTTTTGCTTGCGGATAAGAACCATGAATTGGTTCAAAAAGCGCATTTTTTTCTCCTAATGAAGCCGAAGCTAATAATCCGATAGAACCTGTAATTACACTAGCTTCATCTGATAGAATATCTCCAAATAAGTTTTCTGTTAGGATAACATCAAACTGTCTTGGGTTAAGGATAATTTGCATTGCAGCATTATCTACAAATAGAAAATCTAAGGCAACATCCGGATAATTCTCACTTACCGTTTTTACAACTTTTCTCCACAATCTCGATGTTTCAAGTACATTAGCCTTATCGACCATTGTTACTTTTTTGCGACGATTTTGTGCTGCTTTAAAAGCTAAATGTGCAATTCTTGTGATTTCTTCTTCTGAATATTCACATAAATCAGAAGCATGTGTTCCAGCTTCGTTTAATGTTTTCTCACCAAAATATGCTCCTCCGGTAAGTTCTCTGAAAATTGTAAAATCTGCACCTTCAATAATTTGTCTTTTTAAAGGTGATGCGTCTAATAATGCTTTGTATGGCTTTATCGGACGTATGTTTGCAAATAAACCAAGTTCTTTACGCAGTTTTAATAATCCTTGCTCCGGACGAACTTTTGCACTTGGATTATTATCATATTTAGGATCTCCGATTGCGCCAAATAATACGGCATCGGTATTTAAGCAAAGGTTCAATGTTTGTTCAGGAAGTGGATTCCCTGTTTTATCGATTGCAATTGCTCCCATAAGTGCATCTTCAAAAACAAATTCATGATTGTACACCTCGCCTATAGCATGTAATGCTTTCTTGGCTTGTAAAATTACCTCTGGTCCGATTCCGTCCCCCGATAAAACTGCTATTTTCAAATTCATAATGCCTCGTTCTTTATGTATTTAAATCTTATTTTATTTTTTAAATTAACTTCTGATTAATTCACTTTCTATTTTACAAGCTTCAATAATTTGATGAATATCTTCATCTATAACTTCTTTTTTAATATCTGCAAATCTTAAAAACTCAACATATACAATGTCCAATTGTACTTTGGTAAGTTCGTAACCAACTTTCTTAGCACGGTAAGCCAATGCTGCTCTTCCGCTTCTTGCTGTAAGAATAATCGAAGACTCATTTACTCCAACATCTAGCGGATCCATGATTTCGTAAGTTGCTCTGTTCTTAATCACACCATCCTGATGTATTCCTGAACTGTGTGCAAAAGCATTTGCTCCTACAATAGCTTTGTTTGGCTGAACTATCATTCCCATACTTTCAGAAACCAAACGACTCATTTCGTTTAACTGGCGTGTATTGATATTGGTATCTAGGTTTAGGTAAGGATGTTGTTTAAAAATCATTACTACTTCTTCAAGTGCTGTATTTCCAGCTCTTTCGCCAATACCGTTAATAGTACATTCTATTTGTCTTGCTCCGTTTATAGCTCCTGCGATTGAGTTTGCAGTTGCCATTCCTAAATCATTATGACAATGACATGAAAGAATTACATTCTCGATGCCTTTTACATTTTCTCTTAAATATTTAATTTTTGCACCATATTCGTCAGGCAAACAATATCCTGTTGTATCTGGAATATTAAGCACTGTTGCACCCGATTTTATTACTTCTTCGCAGACTTTTGCAAGAAATGCATTATCGGTTCTACCAGCATCTTCTGCATAAAATTCTACATCTTCTACGTATGATTTGGCATGCGATACTGCAAATTTTGCTCTTGCTATAATGTCTTCTCTGGTTGTATTGAGTTTGTGGAGGATGTGAGATTCAGAGGTTCCGATTCCTGTATGGATTCTAGGTTTTTTTGCATGTTTTAATGCCGCTGCTGCAACATCAATATCATTTTTTACAGCTCTTGTAAGACCACAGACGGTGGCATTCTCTACAATTTTGCAAATCTCAGAGACTGATAAAAAATCCCCTGGGCTAGACACAGGAAAACCTGCCTCAATGATATCAACTCCCATTTCGTCCAGGCGTTTTGCTATCACTAACTTTTGTTTTGTATCTAACTTACATCCTGGGACTTGTTCGCCATCTCTTAAGGTGGTATCAAAAATTTGAACTTTCTCTCTATTCATTTTAATATATTTAATGTAATTTCACATCCTGATAACAAACTTATATTGTATTACTTTAGTATGAAATTCATTTTAGTGAAAATATACTGTTCATAACACAAATTAAAACCTATCAACTATCTAAATATCAATAAATTACATTATTATATTTTACAATGGCTAACCATCAAAAAGATTTTTTATTTGTATTAATAAAGTCCCTTTCCAAATCCGAAAAAAGACAATTCAAGATTTTTGCTAGTCGATTAGAAACTAGCTCAAATACAAAATTTATCGAGCTTTTTAATATTTTAGACAAATCTGAAGTCTACGATGAAAAGCTCATTTTAAAAAGCGGTATTATTAAAAAAGTACAATTATCAAATCTTAAATCGTATTTATACAAGCAAATTTTGGTTAGTATTCGGTTGAATATTCCTAGCCAAAATATTCGTTATCAGTTACGTGAACAAATTGATTTTGCTGCTATCCTTTATAATAAAGGGTTGTATAAACAGAGTTTGAAAATTTTGGATAAAACCAAACAGCAAGCTTTAGAGAATGACGAAAAGTATATGGCGTATGAAATTGTTGAGTTCGAGAAGTTAATCGAGTCTCAATATATTACACGAAGTATTCAAGGTCGTGCCGACGAATTGGTTATTCAGGCTAAAGAATTAAATTACCGTAATACTATTTCTAGTAAACTTTCTAATCTTTCGCTACAGCTATATGGTATAATGCTAAAAACGGGTTATGTAAAGAGTGATGAGGAATATAAATACATCGATGACTATTTTAATAAACATATTGCCAAATTAGACGAAACTAAGTTTGGTTTCCGCGAAAAATATTGGTTTTATAATGCCAATTTATGGCGTAGTTTCTTGGTTCAGGATTTCTTGGCAAGTTATAAATATGCCTATAAATGGGTTACGTTGTTTTACGATAATCCAAATATGATTTTCTTAAATCCTGTATTCTTTTTAAAAGGAAACCATTATTTTCTGGAGTCGCTGTATATGTTGAAATACAAATCTAATTTTAAGAAATACCTATCTTTATTAGAAGAAACCATTAATGACCCGCGTTTTCCTGTAAATGACAACGTTGCTTCATTATCATTCTTGTATTTGTATAACAATAAACTGAACTATCATATTCTTGATGCGTCTTTTGCTGAAAGCGAATATTTAATTCCAGAAATATTAGATAAAATAAAACTTCATAGTGAGCATCTTGATGAACATCACGAGATGTTGTTTTATTATAAAATTGCTTGTATTTATTTTGGTAACGAAAAATATAATGAATCTATATTTTATTTAGAGAAAATCATAAACAATAAGAATCTTACAATGCGTGAAGATTTAATGTGTTTCTCCCGAATATTATGCCTTATTGTTCATTATGAGTTAGGGAAAGATTATTACTTAGAAAATCAATTGAAGAACACGTATAAGTTTTTATTAAAAATGAATGACTTACACGAAGTACAAAAAGAGATAATTAAGTTTTTAAAGAACCTAAATAACTTCTACCCTAACGATATTAAAAAGGAATTTATAAAGATGCGTGAGCGTTTTATCGAGTTGGAAAAAAACACTTACGAAAAAAGAGCATTTTTATACTTGGATATTATTTCGTGGCTTGAAAGCAAAATCGAGAATCGAAAAATAGCAGATATCATGAGAGAAAAAGCGAAGCTTATTAATAGATAAAGAGAAAAGGTTCTGAGGTACTAAGAAAATTTAAAAGATTTTAAACCTTTGTAACTTAGAACCTCAGAACCTTTGAGCCTATTTTATCTGCAATAACAGCATGTTGATGTTCCTTGTAAACAAACATCTCCTTGTCCTGGCGTATTAGATAGTACTCCTCCAGCTTCTCCACATAATCTATCGCATAAACCAATTGTAGGATTTACGTATGGAAGTTTAACACCTCCAAATATTAATTTTTGAGCGTTATTACTAATAATTTCAACATTTTTTAGGTTTTTTAAATTTTTCATAATTGTAATAATTTGATTTTCTCCTACTCTTTAGCTTTTCGGATTACGCTTTTTAATTTGCTAATAGTTATAAGTTTAGCTAATCTAAATTATAAAAATAATT